>JASHSZ010000007.1 GCA_030040815.1 Streptosporangiaceae bacterium | reverse complement strand
CGTCGACGGTAAGGTTCTCGCCGAACTGGCCACGGCTGAGGTCGTCCCGCCCAAGGTGCCGCGCCCAGTACCGGTAGGACTGGATCTGGTAGACGAGCACGGCGCGCTGCTCACCGCCGTGGCCGTTCAGGTCGCCCTGGCCGTCCCCGTCGATGTTCAGGCGCGGTACCGTGGCCGGGCCCGGCACGGGCTGCTTCCATACCCCGGTGTGAATGGTCTTGCCCTGCCAGGGCACGTCACGCGGCATGCCCACGTTGACCGACAGCAGCACGGGCAGCTGGCGGCTGACCGCGTCGTCGCCAGTGCGCGCCCGGCCGAGCATGGTCATGGCCGCCAGCCCCCGGCAGCTTCGTCGGTAGTCAGGTCGCGGTCAGGTCCGTGCGGGATCACGCTCTGACCCGGCGCCAGCCTGAGCCGGGCTCCGTCCAGGTGCACCTGCATCTCGCCGGGCTCGAACGACATCAGCCCGGAGATGCGCCGGACCTCCGGCCAGGCGTCCTGGTACGACCAGGCCACCCGGCGCGCGCCGCCGATGTCGTAGTAGCTACACAGGCCCTTGTACGGGCAGAAAGTCTGGCCCTGAGCCGGGCTGAGCGCAGCCAGGTCGACGTCGTCGCGGGGCACGTACCAGCGGGGCGCGAACCCCGACTCGTACAGGACGAGCGGGCGCGTGGTGTCGGCGACTATCCGCGCGCTTGACATGACCTGGAGGTGGCGGGTGGTCTGGCGGATGTCGATGCGGTGGTAGCTGTCCGCGGCGTGGCCGGCTATCCGCTCCTCTTCCTCGTAGAAGGCGTCCATGGCCCGCCAGGCGAAGGCAACCCGGTCTTTCAGCTCGCCCGCGTGGTCCGGCAAGGCGGTGTGCTGCCAGGCTGCGCGGTGCGTGCTGTGCTCTCCGGCGCGGACGACGTACCACGCCGTCGCGCCGAGATCCGGATGCCGAGTCAGGTAGCCCTCGGGGACCAGCGCGCCGTCGGCGACATCGGTCAGCGGGAAGTAGGCGACCGGGTAGCGGCCGGGCTCGTGCAGGAGCACGACGTCCTCGCTGTCGGCTATCCAGGCTCCGCCGAACCTGACGCGCATGCGCCGCCGCAACGGCTCGGCGTACAGCAGCCGCTCGGGCAGCGGCTCAGGCACCAGGAACCGCCCGGTGGATCCGGGGGCCAGCGGTCCCTGCTGCCAGGAGAGTCCCATCGTTCCCCTTCCCCTCACTGATCTCGGCGGGCTCGGCCCGCCAGGGTGATGTCAGGTCAGTGGCTCGCCGCCGTCGATGTGCAGCGTCTGACCGGTCAGAAAGGTGCTGGTCATGGCGAACAGGACGGCCTTGGCGATGTCGTCGGTGGTGCCGATTCGCCGGACCGGATTGCTCGCGCTGACGCCGGCGAAATAGTCCGCCTTGCCCTGCTCGCCGAGGGCGTCCCAGGCGCCGGTGTCGACGACGCCGGGGGAGATCGCGTTCACCCGGATCGGGGCGAGTTCCAGGGCGAGGGAACGGGCCAGGGCGTCAGCGGCAGCGTTGGTGATCGCCACCGCCATGGTGCCGACCGCGATCTTCGTCGCGGCGACACCGGAAAAGATGACCAACGACCCGCCATGGCTCATCCGCGGCGCGAAGTGCCTGGCCAGCATCAGCGGCCCGATCACCTTGGTGTCGAAGGACAGCCGGACTGCGTCGCGGTCCAGGTCGGCGATGCGTCCGCGGGCCCGCGCGGACCCGGTCGAGACGACATGGTCGACCGCGCCGAGCCGCTGGCTGAGGCTGGCGATGGAGTCATCGTCGGTGAGGTCGACGTAGTCGGTGCTGACACCGGGCTCGCCGGAATACGCGGCCGGCAGTGTTTCCTGATTGCGGCCTGCCGCGACCACGCGGGCTCCCGCGTCCCGCGCGGCCAGCGCGATGGCCCTGGCGAACCCGCTGCCACGCCCGACGACCAGCACCGTCTGATCCTCCAATGGCCGGGTCATGACAGGGCCCGCGCGAGGAATGGCCGGATATAGCCGACCACGGCGTCAAGCTGGCTCTCGAGCAGGAAGTGGCCGCCGTCGACCAGGTGGATCTCGGCCCGGTGCGCATCGGCGGCGAACGCGCGCGCGCCATCCGGGCCGAAGATCTCGTCGTTGCGTCCCCAGACCGCGAGCAGCGGTATCCGGCTGTCCCGCAAGTAGGCGTGCAGGTACGGATACAACGGGACATTGGCCGCGTAGTCGGCGAACAGGCTGAGCTGGATCCGGTCGTTGCCGGGCCTGGACACCAGATAGAAGTCGTGATGCCAGGTGTCCGGGCTGACCACGCTCTCATCCGGCACCCCGTGCAGGTACTGCCAGCGGATCGCGTCGAGCGTGAGCGCCCCGCGGATGGCCGCCTCAGTGTGCGCGTTCTGCTCCTGCCAGTACTCCCGTACCGGCTTCCAGAAGGCGTCGGTGAACCCCTCCTCGTAGCCGTTGCCGTTCTGGGTGACGATCGCGGTGACCGCAGCCGGATCGGCAAGGGCCAGGCGCCATCCGATGGGCGCCCCGTAGTCGTGGACGTACATCGCATACCGGGTGATCCCGAGCTGGCCGAGCAGCCTGGCGGTCAGGGCTGCGAGCGCGTCGAAGGTGTAGCCGAACCTGTCGGCTGGCGGCGCGTCGGAGAGCCCGAAACCGAGGTGATCGGGCGCGATCACGTGATAGGTGTCGGCCAGCGCCGGGATGAGGTTGCGGAACATGAACGAGCTGGCGGGAAAGCCGTGCAGCAGCACGACGGCTGGCGCTCCTGGCGGTCCGGCCTCCCGGTAGAACAGCTGTCGTCCCTCGACACCGGCGTAACGATGGTGGACTGTTGTCATCGGTGCTCCCGCGTGCGGCTGAAGTCGGGACCGGACCCTCGCGAGTCCTGGCCGACGGTCAGTGCCGAGGCCGTTCGCATCGGCACAGTTCGAGCCTGCGGCAGGAAACGCCGTCTTCGAATCCCCTGGTGGCTAGCCAGTAGAGGTGGCCCGCTGGTCGGGTGCATACCCGCGGAATCCTCGCGATGAGCACGACGCTGCCGTCGGCGGCCGGGTGAGACCACCGGCGCGCGCCGGTTGCCTTGAGGTAAGGGCGGCGTGCTTGACTGAAGCCATAGACATGGGATCAGGTCGCCGGGACCGCGGAAACGCGCGCTCATCTTGATGTTTCGCCGAGCGGGTCGCCGCTCGGACGCGCCAGAGAGCTCGCCGCGAGTCGGGCAAAGGAAAAGCAGTCATGCCATCCGAAAACGATCGACACATGGCTATAGGCGCAGAAGGCGTCCTCGCCCGCTTGCCGACCACACGGCAGCCGGCGCAGCTGACCGGCCGCTGCGAAACGTGCCGGCATCTCGACCATCTGGTCAGTGCCGTCCGTGCTGGTCAGAGCAAAGCGCTGGTGATCCGCGGCGAGCCAGGGATCGGGAAGACAGCGCTGCTCGGCTACCTGGCCGCGCACGCGCCGGGCTGCCGGGTCGAGCGCACGACCGGCATCCAGTCCGAGCTCGATCTGGCGTTCGCCGGGCTGCATCAGCTCTGCCAGCCCATGCTCGATCACCTCGAAGCCGTCCCCGCGCCCCAGCGCGCAGCGCTGCGGACCGCACTGGGCATGAGCGCCGGGCCGGTGCCAGACCGGTTTCTCGTCGGCCTGGCTCTGCTCAGCCTGCTGTCCGATGTCGGACACGACAGGGCGTTGCTCTGCCTGGTCGACGACGCGCATTGGCTCGACCAGGCATCCGCGCAGGTGCTGGCATTCGCCGCCCGTCGGCTCGGGGCCGAGTCAGTCGGCCTGGTCTTCACCGCGAGCGCGCCGGCGCGTGAGCTGACGGGGCTGCCGGACCTAGTCGTCGAGAGCCTGCGAGACGAGGACGCACGGGCGCTGCTCGACAGCGCGCTCGCCGGTCGCATAGATCCGCAGGTCCGTGACCAGATCATTGCCGAGGCGCACGGCAACCCGCTGGCCCTGCATGAGCTGCCACGAGGGCTGACCGTGGCACAACTGGCCGGCGGGTACGGCTTTCCTGGCGCGATGGGGCTCGCGGGCAGCCTGGAAGAGAGCTTCAAACATCGTGTGGATGCGCTGCCTCCCCAGACCCGGCAGTTGCTGCTCATCGCGGCGGCTGACCCAACTGGTGACCCCGCGCTGGTGTGGCGCGCCGCATCCAGGCTTGGCGTCAGCACCGAGGCGGCCGTTCCGGCTGTGGAGGATGGCCTGGCCGAGTTCGGTGCGCGGGTCCGGTTCCGTCATCCGCTCGTCCGCTCGGCGGTTTACCGATCAGGGCCGGTGCGCGATACCCGCCGGGTGCACAGCGCGCTGGCGGAGGTCACTGATGCACGGCTCGACCCGGACCGGCGGGCGTGGCACCGGGCGCAGGCTGCGATCGGGCCCGATGCTGCTATCGCCTGCGACCTGGAGCGATCGGCCGGCCGCGCGCGGTCCCGTGGCGGTGCCGGGGCGGCCGCCGCGTTCCTGGAGCGATCGGCGATCCTGACACTGGCACCCACGGAGCGGTCCAGACGGGCGCTGGCTGCCGCGGAGGCCAAGCTGCAGGCCGGAGACCTCAGCGGGGCGCGCGATCTGCTGGCCATGGCTGAAGCCCGTCCGGCCAGCCAGGCCCGGCAGGCACATGCTGAGCTGCTGCGGGCTCGGATCGCGTTCGCGTCGAGCCGCGGGAGCAATGCGCCCACGTTGCTGCTGATGGCGGCGAAGCGGCTGGAGTCCGTTGACGCCGGGCTTGCCCGGTCGACGTACCTGGAGGCGCTGTCGGCTGGAATCTTCGCCGGGCAGCTTGCCAGCCCCGGCGGTGGCCTGAGGGATGCGGCGCGCGCTGCGCTGACGGCGCCAGCGCCGCCGGGTTCGCCGCGCGCGCCCGACCTGCTTCTGGATGGCCTGGCCGCGTACTACGCCGATGGGTATGCGGCCGGGGTGCCGGTTCTGCGCAAGGCGCTCACCGCGTTCGGGGACGGCATGGCCGTCGGGGAGGAGCTGCGCTGGCTCTGGCTGGCCTGTCTCACCGCAGTGCACGTGTGGGATGACGCTGGCTGGGAGCGGCTGTCTGCCCGGTACCTGGCGCTCGCCCGGCAGGCCGGGGTGCTCGGCGAGCATCCGCTGGCGCTGAACATGCGAGCTCACCGGCTGCTGATGGCCGGCCAGCTGACCGTTTCGGAATCCCTGGCTGCCCAGGCGCAGGCCGCGGCCGAGGCGACGGGCGGCACCCTCGCGCCCTACGGCGCGCTGTCCCTCGCAGCGCTGCAGGGCGACGAGCGCACCCTGTCGGCGCTGGTCGATGCGGCCGCGCCGGAGATGACCGGGCGCGGTGAGGGAGCCGGGATGACCGCCGTCGGCATGGCCAATGCGCTGCTATACCTCGGCCTCGGCCGGTACCAGGAAGCGGTCCCGGCGGCGCAACTGGCCACCGCGAGCCCTGGAACCATCGGCACTCCGCCGTGGGCGATCGCCGAGCTCATCGAGGCGGCCGTGCGTACCGGCAAGACCGACCTGGCGGCCGACTCCTTCGAACGGTTCGCCGATATGACCGACGCCAGCGGCACCGACTGGGCGCTCGGGCACCAGGCGCGGGCGCGCGCGCTGCTCAGCGGCGGCGCCGAGGCCGACGACCGCTACCGCGAGGCAATCAGCCGGCTGCAGCGGACCGGGCTGCGAATCTGCCTCGCCCGGGCCCACTTGCTCTACGGGGAATGGCTGCGGCGAGAGCGCCGCCGCACCGACGCGCGCGACCAGCTGCGAACAGCCTTCGGCATGCTGGACTCGATGGGAGTCGCGGCATTCGCCGAGCGTGCCAGGCGCGAACTGGCGGCCACCGGCGAAACCGTCCGCAGGCGCGCGGTCGGCTCGCCGAACGAGCAGCTCACTGCGCAGGAGACG
>JASHSZ010000502.1 GCA_030040815.1 Streptosporangiaceae bacterium | reverse complement strand
ACCCATCGGGACGGTGATGTCCCGATTGCACCGCGGCCGGACCAAGCTCCGCGAGCGGCTGGCCGGTACCGTTGCTGGCCAGCGCGCCCTCGCCAGCTCAGCCCGGTAGGACTCACCGGAAGCGCGGGTCCCCCACCCGCGCGGCACCCCCGGAAGCGCGGGTCCCCCACCCGCGCGGCACCCCCGGAAGCGCGGGTCCCCCACCCGCGCGGCACCCGGAAGCGCGGGTCCCCCACCCGCGCGGCACCCGGAAGCGCGGGTCCCCCACCCGCGCGGCACCCGGAAGCGATGCCCGCCGCTGCTCCCTCCCGCAGCGGCGGGCATCGCCGCACGAGAGGGAAACGCGGCCCGATCGGCCGCCTCAGTCGCCTATGGGTGTGCGGTTGCTACTGCCACAGCGCTAGCAGCGGGGCACCCATGGCCCAGCTACCCGGCAGCACACCGCGGTGGTCGAGCTAGTCGCCGCCGAAGACCCGATCGCACACTCTGGCCCCCGCCTTGCCGTCGTCCAGCGGGCAGTACTTCGCCACGAACGCCGCGTACGCGTCCTGGTACTGCGCGGAGATCGAACCGAGTCTGCCGACCGCGTCAATCACTTCGTCGGACGTAGCAAGCAGCGGGCCGGGGGCCTCCCGCTCCAGGTCGATATAGAGGCCCCGCACGCTGTCTCGGTAGTCCGCCAGGTCATAGGTGAAAAGCAGCACGGGCCTGCCAGTGACGGCGAAGTCGCAGATCATCGACGAGTAATCGGTGATGAGCGCGTCGCTGGCCAGGATCAGCTCGGCGACGTCCGGGTAGCCCGTGACGTTGACGACGAAACCGCGCTTGGCTGCGGCTGGGGCGTCGTCCGCCGTCTGATGGTGGCCGCGGAGCAGTATCACGTAGTCGTCGCCCAGCTCGTGCCGGGCGCGATCAAGATCGAGCTGCAGGTCGAACCGGTACCCGCCGGACGCGTAAAACTGGTTCTCCCGCCACGTCGGCGCGTACAGGACGACGCGCTTGCCGGCCGCGATGCCAATCCGCTCGCGCACCTGCGCCGCGATGGCTGGCCCGTCATCGCCAGCCAGGACGTCATTGCGCGGATAGCCAGACTCGAGTATCTCGCCACCGAACCGGAACGCCCGCCGCAGGATCGGCGTGCTGACCGGGCTGGGTGATAGCAGCACGTCCCAGCAGGCAACGTCGTGAGCCAGCAGCTGCATGTACTCGCGGCCGGCGAACGACTGCATCTTCGCCACGTCGAACCCGATGCGCTTCAGCGGCGTGCCGTGCCACGTCTGCACGTAGAACTGGCCGGGGCGCTTAGTGAAGCCGCGCGGCATGTCGTCGTTGGACACGAGATACCTGGACCTGGCCAGCGCGTCCCAGCACGCCTTGCTATCGAACAGCACGGCGCTCGCATCGTCAGGCACCTGCACCGCCCAGTCGCTGACAACCCAGATGTGTTCCCTGGCGTCCCCCCGCCGCCGCAGCTCGGCCGCGATGCCGAGCGGGTTGTCGCTGACCTGCTTGCCCTTGAAGCTCATGAACACGACCGCGTCACGCAGGCCCCGCCGCTGGCGCAGCGGGTAGTACACCTCGCGCAGCACCCGGCGCTGCACGCGGCCTTGCTCGGCAACGCTCAGCGGCTCCACCGTCAGCACCGGGGAATCGCGGCCGGACGTGGTGAACCGGTACAGCTTCGGCCCGAACTGGTGCCGGCCGTCGTCCGCGGTCGCCAGCCGGTCGTGAGCGTAACCGGGCACGATCAGCTCCTCGCCGCGTCCCAGGCGGCGGAACTTGAGCTCCCATTCGCCATCGCGGAGCGGCTGATTACGGCCGAACACCGGCATCGCGGCGACGTCGGCGATCGCGCTGAAGCTGTCCCCGGTGCGCTCGACGGGAAGTAGATGGAGCTCGGCGGCTCCGACCCGCTGCAGGACGGCCTCGACCGCGGCGTCGGGCTCGCCGCACCGGCCGCGGACGGTCAGCCGACCGTCGGTCGACCAGGTGTAGTCGCTGATCACCGGGACGGCACCGCGAAGGACAACGGCCACGTTCCCCTGTTCCGTGCGCTGGATGGCAACGTCGTCAGGGCCCGCGGGGAACCGGTACTCGTGGCCATGGACGGGAAACGCGACCGGGATGCGCGCGGTACCTGGCTGCTCGACGCACAGGTCCCAGTCAGCACCTGCGGCGGCGACCAGGCTAGGCGACAACGCAGCGCGCAGCCGGATTGCGCCGGCGGGTCGGTCTGCCGCGGTCGTGGCCAGGTCCCGGCGTGCGGTGCCGTCCGGCCGCACCAGCGTCAGCTTCAAGGCCGCTGGGTCGGCCTGCTGCCGGACGTCGACCTCCAAGACGATGTCTTCGCCACGTTGTTCGCAGCGGTGCAGCTCAGCCGCGGTGCTCGCGACCAGGATGTGCAGGCGCTGGCCCCGCCAGACGGCCCCGAGCCGGATGCCCGGCGCGACCTGGCGGGCACCGGGTCGCTCAGCGGCGGCCCGCACCGGCGTGTGCAGCCGGGACGCGCGCCAGACGCCGTGCCCGCGGACGAGCAGGTATCCCTCCCACTCGCCGGTGAGCCACCGACCTGCTGGCCGGAACCTGCGCGGGCTGATCGTCGCCTCAAAGCCGGCCCAGTCGTAGTCGTACCGCTGCTGGCCGGACCACTGCTGGGCGTCCGGGTGCCGGAACGACCTGGCCAGCACCGCGATGGGCGGATTGCCGAGCTGACGCGGCCGCAGCAGGACGACCTTGGCCGTGTGCAGACGGCGGCGGATATCGACCGAGGGGACGTAGGCACAGCCCGAGATCACCAGCTTGCCGTCCCGCCAGCCGATCTCCTCAACCCGGACGAACGGATCGAGCTCCCGCAGCCGGGTGCGGTACACGCTCGGCGGGATCGCCAGTCGCCGGTCGGTCCGGAACGGCAGGTCGGCTCGCACCCTGCCGTGATCGCGTACCACCGGGACCGTCTTGACGGGCTGCTCGCCGAGCCAGGCCGCGTACGCCTGCAGCTCTGGCAGCATGCCCCGGCTCACGAGGTGATAGGCGAGCCGGTGGGTGGACGGAAGCTGGCGCAGCACGCGCTTGTCCACCCGCGCCAGGTAACCGGCCAGCAGGCGGCCGAACTCTGCCCGGTACTCAGCGCTGGTGCGGGTCAGGTCGGGTATGTACAGCCACAAGTCGTTGACCAGTGCCTTGTGCTGGTGGTCGCGGATCAGGTGGCGTGGCTTGCGGGTGCGCAGGAAGTCGTCGATCACGCCCAGCGCGGCGATCCGGTCGCGAAAGTTGGCGATGCTCGTACGGGACTGGGTGATCGACAACTCACCGCTGGTGCGCTGGCGCCAGTAGTAAATGTGGTCGGTGATGACGTCGACGGCCGTGGCCAGCACGTGCGCCTTCGTCACAAGCTGCAGATCCTCCCAGACGACGCCCTCCGGGAAGCTGAGGCCGTGGCGGTCCCAGAACGACCGGCGGAAGAGTTTGTTCCAGACCGAGACGTCGAAGAACAGCTCCGGGCTCCGGCTGATGTGCGTGCCGACCTTCGCGGTCTTGACCGCCCTGGCGTGCAGCGCGGACTGGGTGATGCCGTCCGGCCCGATGCGCTGCACGTTCCCGGACACGAAGTCCGAGCCCGACGCCTCCAGGCTGTGCATTAGCCGCGCCAGGGCGTGTGGCGGCAGTACGTCGTCGCCGTCGACAAACGACAGGTACTCGCCGCGTGCTCGCCTGACGCCCTGGTTGCGGGCATAGCCAGGTCCGCCGGCGTCAACCCGGATAAGGGTGAAGCGCGGGTCGGCCGCCGCCCGGGCTGCCGCCACGGCAGCGCCGTCGTCCTGCGAGCCGTCGTCGACCGTGATGACCTCGAGGTCGGCGAGCGACTGAGCGGCGATCGACGCGAGGCACTCACCGAGCACATCGGCGTTGTTGTGAAATGGAACGACGACGCTGATCCGTGGCATTCTGTCCTCAGTCGCTCACGGCCGGTAGCGTGGCACGGGCGCGGCGCGTTGGAGCGCAGAGCCATCTCGCGAACCGGACTTCCCCCGTTGACCGCCGATCCTAGCCGGTTACCCCCTCGGGGCTCACTCGCCCTTCCAGACCGGCGGGCGCTTCTCGGCGAAGGCCATCGCACCCTCCCGGGCATCTGCCGACATGAACACCGGCGTGATGATCTCGCCCTGTCGCTGGAATGCCTCGGCGGACGGCCAGTCGGCGGACTCGATGATGACGCGCTTCGTCGCGGCCAGCGCGAGCGGGCCCCCCAGGGCGACGCG
>JASHSZ010000501.1 GCA_030040815.1 Streptosporangiaceae bacterium | reverse complement strand
GGCTACGACCTTGACCCGAGCGTGGTCGCGACCACGTTCTCAGCCGTCGTCGACCGGCTGCGGGCCAGCGACCGCCTGCTGGCCTGAGTGCGAGTTGCGATCATGATCCTGGCGGGCCGCATGAGGGTCATCGTGCCGCGCTGAACGTCGGCTATATCAGAGTTCGTCGCGGCTGATGGGGCACGTCATGCAGTGGGCTCCGCCCCGGCCCTTGCCGAGCTCGAAGCCGTCGATCTCGATGACCTCGACGCCATGGTCGCGCAGCTTGCGGTTGGTGAACTCGTTCTTGCGGTAGCCGACCACCACCCCCCGCTCCAGGGCGACGAAGTTGCTGCCGCTGTCCCACTGCTCGCGAGCTTGCTGGTAGTCGTCGCCGCCGGTCGGGATCAGCTCCAGCTCGCTGATTCCCAGCGCGTTCTCGATCGCGCCGACGAAGCTCAGCTCTCGACGCACGTCGAGCGTGCCGCGCTTGTTGCCGGGCCGCAGCGAGAGGGCGGGCGCTGCCTCGACCACCGGCAGGAAGCCGGTTGCCTTGTCGGCATCCACGAGCGTGAACACCGTGTCCAGGTGCATGTAGGTGCGGCTCGGGGGGATCGTCACGGCGATCAGCCGATCAGCCGCGCCGACGGCGAACAGCGCGAGCGCGATGTGCTCGATCATCCGGCTTGTCGATCGCTCGCTGATGCCGATCAGCACGGTGCGGTTGCCGATCGGCATCATGTCGCCGCCTTCCAGCGACGCCCGGCCGAAGTCCTCTTCGTCGAAGCTGCCATCGTCGCCGAGCGGCGGATACCAGTACTGGAGTTCCGCGCTGGCGAACATCGGGTGGAAGCGGTAGATCAGGCTCGAGTTAATGGTTTCCAGCCGCCGGGCGTGGAAGTAGAGCGGGTTCAGGGATACGCCGCCGTACAGCCACGCGGACGGGTCGCGCTGGTAGAGGCTGTTGGGCAGGGGCGGCAGGATGTACGCGAGCGGATCGGCCTCGGCGGCGACCAGCGAGTGCGATTCGAGCCCCGCGGAGCCGTAGCTGTCGAAGAACTCACTGCGCTTGAGGCCGCCGATCAGGTGCCTGGCCAGCCGCTCCCCGTCCCAGGACGCGAGTTCCGCGCGGACCGTTTCGACCAGCGCGGGGCCGACGGATAGGTGATTGACCGTGCGTTCGACCGCGTGCTGACGCGCCTTTTCGCTCGTGTTCAGCGCCTCGGCCAGCAGCGTCTGGTGGTAGAAAACCTCGATACCGCGCTGGCGCAGCACGCGGACGAACGCGTCGTGTTCCCGCTGCGCCTGGCCGACCCACAGCACGTCGTCGTAGAGCAGCTCGTCCTTGTTGGCCGGCGTGAGGCGCTTCAGGCTCAGCTCCGGCCGGTGCACGATCACCTGCCGCAGCCTGCCAACCTCAGAGTGAACCCCGTAGCTGGCGGCCATTAACTGCCCCCGACTGCGAATCCGTGCGTGCGGAACCCTGGTGGCTCCGGCGCGGTACATGCCCTCGGGCCTGGGCAGCAAACGCTAGCGGCCAGCCGCCACGTCCTGGAGCGAGTCCCGGTACCGGTAGAGGTCGCGCACCAGGCTGATCTCGGCACCGTGGTGCACCTGCTCGTTGACGAGGGTCGCGAGTATCCGGTGCACCGGCCAGCGCTCTCCCCAGTTGGTCGGCACGACCTGGTCGAGGCCGTCCTCGGTCAGCCCAGCTATGACGTCCAGGATCGGCTGCTGACTGGCGAACAGCCAGTCTGTCGCTTCCGCCACGTCGCCGGGCAACTCCAGATCGAACGACAGTGACGCCGACCCGAAGGCGTAGTCCCAGTACAGGTAGTTGACCGCGGCGATGTGCAGAGTGCGCCACGCGATCGTGGTGAACGGCGCCGGCTGCGGCTGCGCCGGATCGTAGTCAATGACCCACTCGCCGCTGCCGTCGACGCTGACTCCGCGGTCTTCCGAGCGCGGATGCAGGGTCCAGCAGCCGGCGACCGGCTCCCAGAAGAACTCTCCGGTGCTGACTCGGGTCAGGACGCGCCGCAGCGTGTCGCAGGAGTCCGCGTAGGCGGTGCGCAGGATGTCGAGACCAGTCGTCATGGCTATCCAGTGTGGCCTCTTAGAGTTACTTCGTGCGGATCGCGCTGATCAATTCCGGGCTCGGCCTGCTGGCCGTCGCCGCAGCGCTGCACCGGATGCGGCCGGATGCCGATCTTGTGCTGGCGACCGACCCAGACGGGATGCCGTGGGGGCCGCGGACGCCCGACGACATCGCCGGCCGGGCCCTGATCTGCGCCCGCGCCGCAGTCCAGTACCAGCCCGACGTCCTCGTCATGGCCTGCAACACCGGGTCAGTGCACGCGCTGGATCCGATGCGAGCCGAGTTCGAGCCGGACATTCCGGTCATCGGGACGGTACCGGCGATCAAGCCCGCCGCGGCGGCCCACCGGCGGGTGGCGATCTGGGCTACCGTCGCCACCACGGCGAGTGCCTATCAGCGCAGGCTGATAGCCGAGTTCGGCGGGTCCGCGCTGGTCACCCCCGTCGCCTGTCCCGGCCTCGCCGACGCCATCGACGCCGGGGACCAGGCCGCGACCGCCGCGGCGGTGACGGCCGCCGCGGCTCAGACCCCGGCCGGTTGCGAGGCCGTCGTTCTCGGCTGTACCGAGTACGAACTAGCCGCGGCCAGGATCCGCGCGGCGATGCCCGGCGCCGTCACGTTCGGGTCGGCCGACGCCGTCGCAGCGCAGGCGCTCCGCCGGATCCCGGCCAGCGACTCGCCGCTTCGCCTTGCCCCCGACGGCCTCGGCGGCGCTCGGCCCGGCACCGTGCGGGTACTGCTGAGCGGGCGGCCCGCACCGCTGCCGCCAGCCGCCCTGCACTACCCCGAGGGCCGGCTGCTCGCCTCGCTGGTCCGGTACGGGGACCCCGGCCGAGAGCCAGCAGAGCCCAGCCGAGAGCCAGCAGAACCCAGCCCAGAGCCAGCAGAACCCAGCCCATAGCCAGCAGAACCCAGCCCAGAGCCAGCGACGGACTCGGCCATTCCTAGGTAACCACTGCCACACTGCCCACGGGCCCGGCCTCTCGTGCACCCTTCGCCGGCCTCTCGTGCGCCGGAGTCTTGCGCCCGGCTCTCGTCCGCCGGGCACTCGCACCGTGGCCCCCGGACGTCCACGTCACCCTCGGGGTGGATCCTGACTCCGCGCAGCGGAGACTGGCCGCCCCGAACTCCGGCGGCCTGCGCCGTCCGAGCCGCGGGCCGCGGCCGCCTTCCGCGCTGCCCTGGGCTTGCGCTGACGCGGGACCCGG
>JASHSZ010000500.1 GCA_030040815.1 Streptosporangiaceae bacterium | reverse complement strand
AGCTGGTCGGCGGCCTGCAAGGCGCGGGGGACGTCCGCGGCCGGCGGATCGGCAATGGTCAGCGGGTATCGGGCGCTGACCGCGTTGATCAGCCGATCGGCGTCACGAGGCCCGGAGCCGGTGTGCTCGGCGGTCACCACCTGCAAAGCACGGTCCCTGGCTGCGCCGCCCGGCCCGGCGAGACCGGTCGGGGCGGTCGGCTGGCGTCCGGGCAGCAGCCGCGGAATCTGGCGGGCTAGCTCTGTAACCGAGCCCGGTCCGGAGCTGAGGTCGAGAACGGCCACGGCCTCGCCGCGCACGCTGGCGAGCAGCTGGCCCGTGAGCAGTGCGATGACCGACTGGCCAGCGCCTGCCGTGCTGCCGAGAACGACGATCCGGACCGGGCCCGGCAGGGGTATACGAACCCTCGCCTGGTCACGCTCGGCGTGGTCGGGCCTGCCCGGACGGAGCCCGCCCGGCACCACTACGACGCGATCACGCCGACCGGCACGGGTATCGCCCGGCGAGGTTCCCGGCGCCCGCTCGACGTGTACCGGCCACTCGGCGGCCGAGCCAGTGCGCACGTGGACGACCGAGCGTCCGTCCGGGGGCGCGTGCTGGGAGCGGACCGGATCAGCCGCGCCAGCGCTCCTGGCGCGGGCCCTGGCAGCCGGTGCGGCTGCCACTGGTGCCGCCAGCGCCGCCGCGACCTCTGCTGGCACCGTAGCGGCCGCGGTCAGCGCAGGATCCGTCTCCGCGATCATGTTGGCTGCCGCCGCCCGCGCGGTCGTCGCTGGCGCACCTGGGTCTGCCGGGGCGCTGGCGGCGCGCGCCCGTCCGGCCGTGTTCACCGCCGGCCGATCTGGCCACGCCGGGCGAACGGGGACGGTCTCCGGGTCTGCGGCCGACTCGGCGCCCGTTCCCAACCCGGTCTGACGCGGGCTGGCGGGCGCACGCCAGACCTGCGCAATGACGATCACGTGGCTCTTTTCGGCAACCGGCATCATCCGGCACCAGGTGCGCGGCTCGGCGAGGTAACGCAGCTGGGAAAACACGAGCTCAGGCAGCCGCTTGCCCTCCAGTACCGGGCGGGTCACCAGCCACGTCAGGACGCCGGGCGGTAGCGCGTAGAGCCAGACCCAAGTGTGGCTGAAGGGCATCCCGACCATCGTGAGGATCAGCACATACGGGACCGCGATTGCCACGAAGACGGTGATCTGGCCGACGGGCAGCGGCATCGGCAGCCGGAAGTCGTAGAGCTTGTACAGCCGCTTCTCGATCTTCCAGATGTTCGTGTAAGTCGGGAGCTCCAGTGCCGCCTCCTTCCGCCCGTTGGCGCTAGCGGCGCGGCTGCGCGCCGGCGCCGGTATCAGTGCACGCCGAGCGCATTCGCGATGCCGGTCGCAATCGTCTGCACGATGCTGGGCGTGTAGAAAATGACGGCGATGGCGATCGCCAGCACGAAGAACTGAACAAAGCGAATGATCTCGCGGGTAAACAGGAAGAAGATCGCGACGATCCCGACAATGCCAAGGAAGAGGGGCCCGAAAAGACCCTGCAGGTAATTAACAAGGCCTTGGGTGCTCAGTGCGACGGGATGCGCTGCGGCGAGCAGGTGAGCCGACATGAGGGTCTCCGGGGGTGAGCGCGGCTGGTGGTCGCGGGGATCGGTTGCGGTGTCGAGGCGTCACGGCGGCCCCTCAGCGAGCGGCTGCGTGGTGGCGGCGCCAATCGACCGAACGTCCCAGGAACCGCCGCGCCTGACGACCGTCATCTCGTAGGTCATCTGCAGCCCGGCCGGCGCGGACGCGGTCGATCCCGCTGACCGGGGCGCTGGCTGCGACGGCAGCAGCCAGCTCACCGTGACCAAGACAGTCCGAGTCGCGCCGCCGGCCGGCGCGTACACCGCGTCGATGGCGCCGAAGCGCACCACCCCGGCTAGGCCGGTGATCTGCGTTCCCGGCGTGAGAAACCTGGCGAGCGTCGCATCGTCGCCGCTGGCGTACGCCTGGAAGAACCCGGCGAGCTGGCTCTGCAACGCAGCCGCGGTTGCCTGATCGCCGTTGGCCTGGCTGGGCGCCGGGGCAACAGCCTTGGCCGGCCCAGGCAGCAGGGCGGGCTCCCCCGACACGCTCATTCCGCCGCCAGCTGCGTAGATCGGCACGCCCAGCTCGACCAGGCTGCCGCCCGAAAGCCGGGCGAGCAGCGTCACCACCGCCGTGTGCAGACTGCGAACGGCGATGCCGGCCACCTGCTCGGCCAGCACCTGCTGGTTGCCAGCCCCATTCCAGCCGAGCTGCGGGTCGGCTCCCGGCGGCAGGAACGCCGCAAGCGCCGCGCTGCGCTCCGCTGCGGTGGCAGGACTGTAGTTCAGGTAGACGCTGCCGAACTCCAGCGCGTAGGCCTCCGCCACGGTGACCGGGAACCGGTTCGCACTGGCCGTCCGCCCCGCGCCGGAACCATAGCTGCTCGTGCCAGTGCCACCGACGATGGCGAGCACACCGCGGTAACCGACCAGCAGTATCACGGTCCAGACAACGACGCGGGCAGCCCAGACGAGCCATCTGCCGCCCGCACCACGCCAGTGCACTGCGGCTTGCGCGGAGCGGGCGGAGGGCGATCGACTAGCGGACGGCGCCGACCGCTCGGGCAGCGCCTCCGGAGGCAGGGCCTCGTCGCCTGCTAGCTCGTCGCCGCGATCGAGGACTGCCCTGCGAACCATCACACCTCCGTCCGTTCTTCCATGGGCACGTCGCAATAAGACACGGCGCGATGTGCCTGACGCGGACCATTCTGGGGCTAAACGCCCAGACAGCCCGGCAGGCGCGCCGGCATGGCCGGACGCGCGGCATTTGGCGGCGAAATGGTCCTCGCGCACGTCGGTGAGCGGCCAGCCGACCCGATCGCGCCCATTGCGCCGCGGAACCGCCGGGGCGGCCGGCCCGTTCGCCGCACGCACTGCCGCGGCCGTCGGGTCGAGGTCGTCTGGCGGCCAGCGCAGCGCGGACACCGGCACGTGCTGCCCGCTAGTGGCTTCGGAGGCCTGGCCTACGGACCTTCCGAGCGCGGGGAAGACGCCGCGCCCCGCAGCCGGTGCCGCGTCGTGATCCGACTCTGGCCGGTGCGCTGGCATGGAGTGTCCTCAGCTCGCGGGTCGCCGGGCAGGCCGGCTAGTGCTCCGGCACGCAGCCAACTCGGCGGCTGTGACACGGGCGTGACACCGCGTCGATGCGGCCTGGGCCATGCTCAGCGGAGCGGTACGCGACTTGCCGTGAGCTCAGGCAGCTCCGGCCGTGGTGGCGATCCAGGCGAGCACCATGGCTTCCTCGCGCCACGCGTCATACCGGCCGCTGCGACCGCCGTGGCCAGCCGTCATCTCCGTCTTGAGCAGGAACGGGCCGCCTTTCGCGACGGCCTGCAGTCGCGCGATCCACTTGGCCGGCTCGTGGAACAGCACGCGGGTGTCGTTCAGGCTGGTAA
>JASHSZ010000499.1 GCA_030040815.1 Streptosporangiaceae bacterium | reverse complement strand
TGTCGGGCAGCCCAGCCCGGCGGCGGGCGATGGCTGTCGCGCGGTCCAGGCCGCCGAGCTCGTCCACCAGCCCGTGCGCGAGCGCGTCCGCGCCTGACCACACCCGGCCCCTGGCCACCTCGTGCACCTGGTCGGTCGTCATGCCGCGGCCGGTGGCGACCTTGCCGGTGAAGTCCGCGTAGATGTGATCGAGCCAGTCATTGACCAGCGCCCACTCATCCGCCGAGAACGGCCGGAGCTGCGAGAACATGGCCGCATGCGCACCGTGGCTGACCAGGTCGCTGGTCACGCCGGCCCGGCCGATCGCCTCGCCGAGCACGGGCTTGCCGGTGATCACGCCGATGGAGCCGGTGATCGTGCCGGGCTGCGCGACGATCTCGTCGGCCGCCATCGAGATGTAGTAGCCGCCGGACGCGGCGACGTCGCCCATCGAGACCACGACCGGCATGCCGCCGGCCCTGGCCCGGACGACCTCGCGCCAGATCGTGTCCGATGCGACATACGAGCCGCCGGGGCTGTTGACGCGCAGCACGATGGCGCGGATGTGCGGATCCTTGGCCGCGGCCCTGATCGCGGCGGCGATGGTGTCCGATCCCATGGCGCTACCGGTGAGCGGTCCGCGGCCACTACGACCGCGCCGGATCGGACCGGAGGCGTAGATCAGCGCCACGCCCGGCTCCGGCACAGCCGACTGCTGCAGCACGGCGTTGCGCGCTCGCTCGGCCAGCACCTTGCCCCGCTGGTAGCGGCCGATGTACAAGACCGCCGCGTCCGGGCCGGCCTGCTTGCGGGCGTGCGCATAGACCTCGTCGCGGTAGCCGAGTTCGTCCACCAGGCCGTCAGCGTGCGCGCGGGCGGCCAGGAACGGCCCCGCGTCGATCAGCTCAGTCACCCTGGTCCGCGACAAGCCACGGCGGTCGGCGATGGCCTGCACGAGCTGCTCGGTCACCGAGGCGGTCAGCCGCTCGGTCTCCTCCCTCGCCGGCGCGGAGAACCCGGTCTCCGTGAACTGCTCGGCGGCGCTCTTGAACTCGTGCCGCTTGGCCACCTGAAACTCGGCCCCGAGCCGGTCGAGCACGCCCCGCAGGAAGATCCGCTCGACCGCGATGCCCGTCAGGCCAAGGTCACCCGACGGCTGCAGCCAGATCTGCTCGAACGCCGTTGCGAGGTAGTACTGCACGTTGCCGGCGGAGAACTCGCCGAAAGACTCGGCCCACGCGATCGTGGTCTTGCCGGCCTCGGCAAAGTCGGCGATGGCGTGCCGCAGTTCCTGCACCGCCGCCAGGCCGATGGGTCGCCCGCCAAGGCGCGCGACCAGGATCTTGACGCGCGCGTCGGCTCGGGCGCGGCGCAGCCCGTCGAGCACGTCTGGCAGCACCGCCCGGTTTCGGGCGGCGACCGCGGAGATCGGGTCGGTAGGCCTGGTCTCGGCCAGGCCTTCGGTGAGGTCCAGCTCGAGGATGAGCGGCGCTGTACGGATCTGACGAAGCCGAGCAAGCTGGGCGGAGATGGGCGACGAAGGCATGCCCTACAGCCTAGGCGCGTCGGCGCGGGCCGCGCGGGCCGCCACCCGGCCGCGCCGGCCGATAGCATGTCGAAGTGGAGGCTCCTCCGGTATGGCGCGCCCGATGACTAGCCGGGACGGGAATGGCTGGGTTCGCTGCGAGCTCGGGCACCGGCACTGGGGCCGGTTCGGCGCGGCCGGACTGCTCGCCTACGTGACCGAGGGTCCCGTGCTGCTGCAGCGGCGCACCTGGTGGAGCCACCATGGCGGCACCTGGGGACTGCCCGGCGGGGCGCGGGACAGCCACGAATCCGCGCTCGCCGCGGCGCTCCGTGAGGCCCACGAGGAGTGCGGCGTGCCGCCGGAAGCGGTCCGGCAACGGGCGGTGTTCACCGACGACCATGGCGGCTGGTCATATACCACCGTGCTCGCCGAGGCGGACCGGCAGTTCGCAGTGCGCGCCGACGACGACGAGACCGATGAGGTCGGGTGGGTGCCGTTGGATCGAGTCGGGACGCTGGACTTGCATCCCGGCCTCGCCGCGCACTGGGCCGAGCTGGCCGCTCAGCTGTCTCGGGTGACGATCATCGTGGATAGCGCGAACGTGGTCGGTTCGCGACCTGACGGGTGGTGGCGCGACCGGACGGGTGCCACGGTGCGGCTCCGCGACCAGCTGTCTGAGCTGGTAACGGAGGGTCTGACCGGGCTGCCGGCCGACATGGACGCGGCTGCGCCACCGGACGGAGCCGTGGTCGAGGGCGGCGGGACCGGGGAGCTTGCCCGGATGGCCGACGGCCAGACGCACCTGCGCTGGCTGCCGGAGGTGGTCCTGGTGGTGGAAGGCCCGGCGCGATCCGCCGCCGATGCTCAGCCCGGACCGGTCCGGGTGCTCGCTGCTCCCGGCTCCGGAGACGACACGATCGCCGTACTGGCCGCGCACACGCCAGGACGGCGGGTCGTGATCACTGCTGACCGCGAGCTGCGGCAGCGGTGCCTAGCCGCCGGCGCTGCCGTCGCGGGTCCGGGGTGGCTGCTCGGCCTGCTGTGATCGGGGCAGGAGGGAGCCTTGCTACTGGGGACTTAAGGTGCCGTTGCGGAGGTTCACGGGTCGCCTAGGGTTGCTGGTAACGCCACTCCAGTCACGAAACGGGACATCATGGGTGGTGTCGCCCTGCGCCGTGAGGAGATGAAACCGTGGCGGAGGCAGCGTTAGTGGAGCCGCTGCGCCGGTGGGATCCGGAACAGATTGGCGGCTTTGCGCTGCTCGGCCGGCTCGGTGCCGGGGCTATGGGGCAGGTCTACCTGGGCCGGTCGGCGGCCGGCAGGCTGGTCGCAGTCAAGACGATCAAGGCGGAGCTGGCCGAGGAACCCGACTTCCGGACCCGGTTCGGCCAGGAGGTGGCGGCCGCCCGCCGGGTCAGCGGCGCCTTCACGGCCGCCGTCGTGGCGGCCGACTCCGAGGCGGACGTGCCGTGGCTGGCCACCGTGTACGTACCGGCTCCGCCGCTGAGCCAGCTCGTACGGTCCTGCGGCATGATCCCGCCGCAGGCGGTTCGCTGGCTGGCGGCCGGCTGTGCCGAGGCGCTGGAGTCGATTCACGGTGTCGGCCTCGTGCACCGCGATCTCAAACCCTCCAACGTGCTGGTCTCGCCGGACGGACCGCGAGTGATCGACTTCGGGGTCGCGCGGGCGGCGGAGCGGATCCAGCTCACCGTGACCCGCGGCAGCGTCGGCACGCCCGCCTACATGGCGCCGGAGCAGGCCAGGGACACCCGGCAGGCGACATCGGCGAGCGATGTCTATGCGCTCGGAGCGATCATGTTGTTCGCCGCGACTGGGCATCCGCCATACCAGGGCGAGACGGTGATGGACGTGCTGGTGCGCCTCGCCACCGGGCCGCCAGACCTGAGCGGGCTGCCCGCCGAGCTGTCCGACGTCGTGACCGCGTGTCTCGAGCGCGATCCGCGCAACCGGCCCACGGCCGCGTCGTTGCTAGCGCGGGTCGCGCCAGACCTGGCCGCCAGTGGGGAACTCGGCGCCGCGCCGCTCCCGCCGGCCGCGCTCGCGCTCATCGAGGACTACCGCGCGCTGCCGCCCACGTCGGCGTCGAGGCTTCCGGCGGACGGCCCGGCTACCGGTGACGCGACCATCGGTTCCCAGGCCGGGATCGCCGGTGTGCCGGTCGGCCGGGGCGACAGCACCGGGCGGCGCGCTCGTACCGGGTCGACGTCAGCATGGACCGGCCGGCTGCCGCGCATCGCTGGCGTGGCCGCCGCGACGCTGGCACTCGTCGCCGCGAGCTGGCTTGCCGGACGGTTCACCGCAGGTGCCGGATCGGCGCCGCGCCCGACTGCGGGGAGCACGTCACATTCGGCCGCAGGGAGCACCGCGCGGTCGAGTGGCGGGTGTGACGGCCTCGGACCCGTCATCGCTCCGCCGCCCGGCGGCGGCGCTCCGCCACAGGGCGGCGGGAGCCCGCCACCGGGCACGTCCTGCGAAACCCTTGCCGACCTGCCGTCCAGCGTCCCGGCGATCGCCGTCAGCCAGCCCACCGGCGACGGCGGCACGATCTTCATCGTTCGCGGCCAGTCGTGGCCGCCGGGCGACCGGCTGACCATCACCCTGGTCGGGAAGGGTACGTCGGCGATTCGCCCGCTCGTCGACGATGACGGCACCTTCAACTACGCGCTCAATCAGGATCACGACTTTTTCGCCGGGTCGATTCCGCCTGGTACCTACACGGTGCAGGTAACCGACCCCGCCGGGACTAGCGCGCAGGCCCGGTTCCAGGTGAGTTAGCCGGCCGCGCCGCCCCGACCTAGGTCCACCACAGGTCCTCCTGGCGCGAGCACCAGGCAGGGTCGCTGATCCGGTCCAGGTCGGCTGAGGTGATGACTCCGCTCTCGATGAGGGCCCCGACCGCCACCTCGTCAGACAGCCGCACGCCCGGCCGTACCATGCCGCGTTCGAGCAGCTTGCGTCGCAGCACCTTGACGTGCTCGCCGACCCGCGCCGACAGCCGGTCCCTGAACGCCGGGTCGGTGTCGAAGCACGCCAGCTCGTGATGCGCCTCGGTCACCTGGAGCGCCGCCCTGGCGATCTCCGGCGTCCGGGGCAGCGGGGAGGCGCGATCCGGGTCGACCAGCCACGGCCTGCACCACAGCAGCGCGACCAGGAACAGCTTGGTGTTCGGATCGAGGTAAAACGGCAGCAGAGTCGGGTCGCCGACGAGCCGGCCCGGCGCTGACGAAGCGCGACTGGATGGCACGCTGGCCGCCACGACGAGCCGCAGCGGCTTGCCCTCGTCCAGCATCGACCGGGAGCCGACCAGCGCCGTGCCCGCCCGCAAGAACCAGCCCTTGGACGGCTCGCTCGACTCCTCGAGCCGTGGCAGCCGGATGTGGTAACCGTCGCCCTCGGCATACAAGGCGTGCGTGTGGCTGATGTTGGCCACCCAGGCACCGCCGGCCACCGCGCTGATCACGCCCGCCCGCCGGGACAAGCCGGGCCCGGCCGGGATCAGCAGATCGGCGTTCGGGCCACGGCCGAACACCAGCTGCGTCCCCTCCGGGATCGGGGTTACTGTCCCATCAGGGCTCGTGACATGCGCCGAGGCCCTGGCCGAGTCGAGCGTCACGATGCGTCCTGCGGCTGAGCGGTTCTAGTCGCCGGCAGTTTAGGGTTCCCGGCCGCTTTGCGCATCCCCGGACTCGGGGATGGCGTCGGCCGGGATGGCCGGGGTTAACTGCGATAGCCAGGGCGAGGCGTCGTTGCGCCTGGCTTGCTCCGTGCTGGTTGGGTCAGCCTCCCGGTACGGCTGAGGTCGGCACGCCGGGACCTGGGGGGGTCGATGATCCCGCGCAGCACGCCTCGTCCTGGCCGGCGGCCACGGCAGACGACGCGCCGGTCCGGCGGCGCGACGCTGCTCTACCCTTGCCGCTGAGGCCGCGCGTCTGGTCCGCCGGGCCGCCCACTGGATACGGCCAGGCGCGCGGCGGGCATCGCGCAGCCCGGCACTGCGGGCGGTGGCAGGATGAGCCGGTGCGAGTCGTTGCGGTGGCCGATACCCACGCGCCGCGCCGGTGGAAGTCGTGCCCGCCGCTCCTGGCGGCTTGGCTGCGACGAGCGGACGTGATCCTGCACGCCGGCGACGTCTGCACCGCGGCGGTGCTCGACGAGTTCGCCCAGTACGCGCCGGTGTGCGCTGTCGTCGGCAACAATGATGGGCCAGACGTGGCCGCGTGGGGCGCGCTGCCCGGCCTGGAGACCGAGCTAGCCGGCCTGCGGCTCGCGATGATCCACGACAGCGGCCCAGCCATCGGACGGCTGCGCCGGATGCGAGCCGCCTTCCCCGATGCGGACCTGGTCGTTTTCGGACACTCGCACATCCCGCTCGACGCGCGCGACGGCGGGTTCCGGATCTTCAACCCGGGCTCGCCCACGGACCGGCGCAGGCAGCCGCACGGGACCTTTGGCGTGCTGCAGATCGACTCCGGCGTGCTCGCTGACGTTCGCCTGGTCCCGGTTGACTGAGGATCCCCGGGGCGCCACCATATCGCTTATCGATAATAACGACTATCGATAAGGGCGCTCGCCAGGAACCGGAGGGACCGCCATGACCCTGCTGGCTGTGCTCGTGATCGTGCTTGTCGGGGGCGGGCTCGTCGTTCCCTTCGGGGTGGGCCTGGTCCGGGGTCCGCGACCATCGGCCGGGGCGCCCGACCCGGGTGCCGCGCCCGCTGCCGCCACGATGCGGCCGCTCGGCACGATCGCCAGGATCTACGGCGGATTCATGCTGCTGTACCTGGTGCTCGCCGTCTGGGAGGCCAAGGACGGGTTCTACGGCTCCGGCGTCCGGCACGGCGCGGCGTGCGTGACGACGGGCATCGGCGGCCCCTCGGCTGCTGGGGCCCAGCCGTGGCGGGCCCGGCCTGGCACCTCGGTGGGCTCAGTAGAAAACCTCCAGGCGTGCGTGCTGCACCCGACCGCCGGGCAGTGGGCGCTGCTCGCGCTCACCAAGCTGCCCAGCGTGCTGTTGTGGGGCGCGGTGCTGCTGATGATTGTGCGGCTGGTCCGGCACGCGGCGCAGCACGGTCCGTTCACCCCGCGGGCCGCGACCCTGATGCGCCAGCTCGGCTGGCTGATCCTGGCGGGCTGCGCGCTCGTCGGTGCGCTCGCCACGGTCGGCACCTTCGTACTCACCGACATTGTGCTGACACCGCAGCCGTACACCGCCGCGACCATCGTGGCGGGCCTGCTTATCTGGGGTCCGCTTCAGGCGCTGCTTCCGGTGCCCGCGCTCGGCGGGGTCGCACTGCTGGCATTCGCCAGCGTGACCCGGGCTGGCGCGGTGATGGACGAGGAACTGCGGGCCACGGTGTGATGGCGACCACCAACCGAGCCACGGCGCGGCCGGCCGGCGAAGACCCGGGGACCGACGCGGACCGGGGCGCCCCGGCTATCCGGATCCGGCTCGACGACATGCTCGCCGCGCGCGGCATGACGCTGACCGAGCTGTCCCAGCGGGTCGGCATCACCGTGGTGAACCTGTCGGTGCTGAAGAACGGCCGGGCCAGGGCGATCAGGTTCAGCACGCTGGCAGCGCTGTGCGCGGAGCTGCGCTGCCAGCCCGGAGACCTGCTGCGCTACGAGCCGGGCGGGGACTCCGGCTGACGAGCGTTGCTGCTGCCGGGCCGTTCGGGGGCAAGCCACAGCACCCCGAGGGGCGGGATACTCAGCTCCGCTGAGGCGGGCCGGCCGTGCCACGGCTGGAAGGTCGCTTGCACCCGGCCGAAGTTGCCAACGCCGCTGCCGCCGTACACCTCGGCGTCAGTGTTGAGGACCTCTGCCCACGCCCCGGCCGATGGCAGCCCGATCCGGTAGCCGTGGTGCGGCATTGCGGCGAAGTTCGCGACGCACGCCAGCACGCTCCCGTCGGCCGAGTAGCGCAGGAACGACAGCACGTTGCCGGACCGGTCGCTGGCGTCGATCCACTGGTAGCCCGTGG
>JASHSZ010000498.1 GCA_030040815.1 Streptosporangiaceae bacterium | reverse complement strand
AAGCCAGCGCGTGCCGGAACATGTCCGGCCAGGACCAGCCGAGTGCGATGCCGGGCACCAACCCCGCGACCAGGCCGATACGAAACCCGTTCAGCTCCGGCTCGGCAGGCTGGGACCGACGTGCCGACGCGAGCACGTCCGTGCCGATCCCGGCCAGCCACTGCCCCTCTGGCGTGCGGGCCTGCACGCCGCGGTCGGTCGCCAGTACGACCGAGCTAGCAATCCCCGCCGCCAGCTCGGCTGCCTCGCTCGCCTCCTCGGGGATGACCAGCGCCGGGCCGCGGAGGGCACCGTGCGCCAGCGCGCTGCCACTCGCGTCAAGGATGACCGGAACGCCCGCGTCGGCCGCGTAGCTGGTGAGCGAGCCGTATGTCTCGGCGGGCAGGCCCGCGGGCAGGCTGCCGCAGAGCACAACGGCGGTCGCGCCGTCCAGCAGCGCGCGATAGTCAGCGGCGAGCCGGCCGAGCTCTTCGGTGGTGATGTACGGCGCGGGCTCGCGGAAGCTAGTCGCCCGTCCGGTCCCGTCGAGCACCCGCACCACGCGCCGCGACTCCGCGCCGATCCTGGTAAAACTGGTGGCCACGCCGGTCCGCGCGAGGGCGGCCCGGATCAGCTCGCCGGCCGATCCGCCCGCCAGCCCGGCCGCGGTGACGTCGTGCCCGAACGTGTGCAGCAGCCGGGCAACGGCGAGGCCGGGGCCGCCTACGAGGTACCGCACGCTGGCCATCTGGTTGGCCGTGCCGAGCCGCACCCGGTCCGCCGTGTAGTCCACGTACACCGCGGGGTTGAGGGTGACAGTGACGATCACCCGGCGAGCTCCCCCGCTACCTTCGCAGCCAGCAGCGCGCCCAGCTCCCAGCACGCCTCAAGGTCAGGCTTGGCCGGTGGCCCGATGACGGTTACCGGGGGGCGGACGGCTTGCCAGCCAAGACCGGTGGTGATCGATTCCACCGCCCGGACCGCGCCGGAGGTGTCGCTGGCGCCGTGGACGTACAGTCCGTAGGGGCGGCGGCGGGTGGCCTCCAGACACGGGTAGTAGATGCCGTCGAAGAAGTGCTTCAGCGCGCCGGCCATGTAACCGATGTTGGCCGGCGTGCCGAGCAGGTAGCCATCCGCAGCCAGCACGTCGACCTCGCTGGCGGTCAGCGCGGGCCGGATCACGACATCGACGCCCTCGACCTCGTCGGTGCGCGCACCGTCCGCGACCGCCTCGAACATCGCCTGCAGCGCCGGCGACGGCGTGTGGTGGACGATCAGCAGCGTCGGCATCACAGCGAGCTTAGACCAGGCCGGATACCCTACCGGGATGCGCCGGTCGGTCGTTATCGCGACACTCGTCGATGTCTGCTGCGTGATCACGTTCGTGGCAATCGGCCGGCAGACCCACCACGATGGCGACAGCGCGGCCGGAATCTGGCACACCGCCTGGCCGTTCCTGGTCGGCCTCGCGATCGGGCTCATCGTCGTCCGGTACTGGCGGCGGCCGACCGCCATCCGGCCGACCGGCCTCGGCGCCTGGCTCGGCGCCGCGGCGGCAGGCATGGCCATCAGGGTGGCGGCCGGGCAAGGGACGGCGGTCGCGTTCGTCGCCGTAGCGCTCGCCTTCCTCGGACTCTTTCTGCTGGGCTGGCGGTGCGCGGCGCTAGTCTTTAGTCACTTGAGCAACACGGGCACCTGATACACACGCCGGGGTTGAAGCTATCGCACACGGCAACACATACTCGGAGGAAGGCCAGCGGCCGGCCGGGGGCTGGCAGGCGGCTCGGACGGGAGGGCCACATTGACACGGCAGCTCCGTCGGACCGCCGTCGCGATCCTTGCCACGGGTGCCGCCCTTGCTCTGCTGGCTGGGTGTGGAGCGCCCAGCTATACCTACGCGGCCGACGACGCAGACCACGCGTACTTCAAGGTTCCGGCCAGCTGGCAGCAGGTCAGCCCGTCGAAGGTCACGGAGGTGCAGAACGCCCTCCTCAGCAACTCGGCGGCCGGCGCGGCCGGGGGCTTGCTGACCTGGTCTCGCGCCTACGCCGAGACGCCAGCGCCGACCCTCACCTCGCTGCTGACCGGATCGCAGACACCGGTGGTGTACGCGAGCGTGCAGACCATCCGGGACTCGCTGCGCGCCTCGCTGTCCTTCGACTACATGCGGGATCTGCTGTTCCCGGTGACCACGGAGGCCAGGGAGGAAGCCGCCGCCGAGGGCGAGAGACTCGCCGGCTTCAACCTGGTGTTCAGCAACGAGATCACCGCGGCCGGCGGGGTCCGGGGCATCAATGAGCTCTTCGAATACAACATCAACGGTCAGCCGGATGCGTTCGACCAGACCGTGTATACGAACAGTGAAACCACGAAGCTCTACCTGCTTCTTGTGCAGTGTTATCAGGCTTGCTTCGCCTCGCACTCCGCGCAGATCAAGGCAGTCGTGAGCTCCTTTACCGTGCGAGGTTCCTAATGCCGTCCTCAGCCAGACAACGCAACGGACGCCGCCTGGGTAGGCAGGCTCGGCTGGCCAGTGCCGGGCTGACGCGCAGGGCACTCGTGCCGTGGGACCGGCTCAAGTTCATCTTCCTCATCGTCGTGGTCTGGTTCCTCATCGTCTGGTACCAGATGGCGAACGACCCCGTGCTCGGATTCCACGACGCGGCCCGCCAGCAGCTGCAAGTCGGCTCGGGTGCGGGCCGCTGGCTCGTGCTGCTCCTCGGGCTCGAGGTGCTTCGCCAGGTCTACTACCTGATCACCGAGCACTCGCGGCGTGCCTACCGGGCGTCGAGCGGCTTCTTCGGCGGCAGCGAGCGGCTGACGCACAGGGCGGCGAGCGACTACACCCGGTTCCGGCTCTCGCGGGCGTTCAAGTGGCTGCTCCTCATTGCCGTCGTGGCCGTCATCCTCGGGCTCGTTTACCACACCACGCCCGTGAACGGCCTGTTCCAGGCGCCGGCCACGATCTACCACCTCCTGCCCGACATCCTGATCTTCGTCTTCTACATGCTGCTGGTCGTGGCCCAGTTCGGGATGCTGTTCTGGTTCCTGTCCAGGGGCGGCGTAGACACCTACAACCCCGGCGACATCACCACCCGGTTCACTGACGTCTGGGGCCAGGACCACGTGCTGGAGCGGGTCAGGGAGAACATGCTGTTCCTCGACGACCCTGAGTCGATCGAGGATCACGGCGGGTACGTGCCCGGCGGAATCCTGCTGTGGGGACCGCCGGGTACCGGCAAGACGCTGATGGCCGAGGCGATCGCCGGTGAGACCGGCAAGCCGTACGTGTTCGTCGACCCGGGCGCGTTCATCAATATGTTCTTCGGCGTCGGCATCCTCAAGGTGAAGGGCCTGTTCCGGAAGCTCCGCAAGCTCTCGGTGCGGTATGGCGGCGTGATCGTCTTCTTCGACGAGGCGGACTCGCTCGGCAGTCGCGGTGGCAGCGTCGGCGGCCAGCCCGGCGTGCAGGGCCACGGCCCGGCCACCCCGCAGGCGGACTGCCACGGCTTCAGCTACCTGTCCGCGAACACCCAGTCG
Source organism: Streptosporangiaceae bacterium (assembly GCA_030040815.1). Next base: position 155 of record JASHSZ010000498.1, on the reverse strand, counting down.
CTCGTCCTCGGCAGCGATCCGGACGCGGCCGACCCGGCGCCCGGCCGACCGAGCATCTTCCGTCAGATCATGGGCGCGGGGATGATGGGCGGCGGCGGGATGGGCACGCTGCAAGCGCTGCTGACCGAGATGTCTGGGCTGAAGAAGCCGCGCGG
>JASHSZ010000497.1 GCA_030040815.1 Streptosporangiaceae bacterium | reverse complement strand
AGGTCATCCTGGATGCGGTACGGATCGGCCGACCACTCAGGCTCGAAATGAGAGAAGTCCGTCGCCCAGTCGGAGACCGGGCCCGTGATGATCTCGTTACGGGTGCCGAGAGGCGCGTCTTCCGGCGGCTCGCGGAAGTCACGGGTGAACCGGTCATCAACGGTCATGACTGCTTCTCCTCGACGAGCTCGATCGCGCGCTCTGGGCAGTTGGCGACCGCCCGGTGTGCCTCGTGCTCCTGCTCCGGCGGCACGACTCCGTCGCCCAGGACTGTTCCGTAGCCCTCGTCGTCCTCGCCGAACAAGTCAGGGGCCAGGTCGTAGCACCGGCCATGTCCCTGGCAGCGCTCCGTGTCGATACGTACTCTCACTGCGGTGCTCCCCTCAGTGCTGCCCCCGCTGTGTTGCCCTGGGGGACGACCCCCGGCCCGTCCGTCGTGCTGCCCGCGCTGTGCCGTGCGCCCCGCCGGGCCCAGCCCGGCCGCGAGGCGGCCGAGCAGGGCACTCCAGTCCTCGCGGCTGACCTGGTGCAGGTCCGCGCTAACGAGCTCGCTGCCGATGACCAGCAGCAGGCAGAAGTGGGCCAGGGCAGCGGGGGACAGCGCGGGGTCGATGTCGCCGTCGGCCTGGGCGACGCGGATCAGATCCGCGAGCCACTCGGCGCGTTCACCCACATAGTCCCGCATCGGCCGGGCCACGTCTTCGTCTCGCCGCGCCGCGGCGAGCCCTTCGACGACGAGGTTGCCGCACGGGTCCCGGTGCTCCGGGAGTGACCTGCCGATGATCAGCAGCAGCTCGCTGATCGACCGGTCCGGTTCGGCCGCGAAGAGCTCAGCCAGCAACTGCCGTCCGTGCGTCCGCAGCGCGGCGACGAGCAGGTCCGCCTTGGAGCCGAAGTGCGCGTACAGCGCGCCGTTGCTCACGCCCGCCGCTGCGGCGATGTCGGCAACCCTGGTGCCGTCGTACCCGCGCCGGGCGAACTCGTCGGCGGCCGCGCGCAGCAGCCGCTGCCGTGTCTCGGCTGCGGTCACGCCCGGCATCCGGCCCATGGACAAAATTAAAAGAACGTTCATCTGTTTCGTCAAGAGGAGCCGCCAGACTGCGGCTGCCGAACCACCAGGGTGGAACGGGGTGCCTGGGTCGTGCGGCCGATCACCGGGCCGCGGCCAGTCCGAGAGGACGGCCCGGCAGGAGGGCCGGTGCTCGGTTGCAGCGGCACCGGGGCGCTCCGGTCCCGGGCTGAGCACCCGGGAGGCGCCGATCACTCGGCGAGGTCGCCACGGCCGTACCTCAGCACGACGGCGACGCGGGGTGTGCCGCACCAGGCCTGGCGGGCCCGGCCTGTCCTGCCGCGGAGAGGCCGGGCCGACGGCCAGTTAGGCTTCCGCTAAACAGCCTCAGGCGGGCTTGCCGAACGGCAACGGCTTGCCGCTCACCGACACGATGGCCGTGTCTGTCACCGGAGCCTCCTACTGATGTTGTGACGTACTTCGTCGGCGCCGAACGGGCATCGTTGCGGCCAATCCTGACGGTCGTGCGGACGAAGACTCGCATAGTGAACGGGCACCCCATTTCTCGCGGTGATGGCTCAGTCAAGAGGGACGGCTGCAGGACGAAAACTGTCCTTTCTGGCAGTCGGTGGCGCTCTCGTGAAACAGATGTCCGGGATGCGGCAAGCGAGGACGTAAAGGCCGCAAGCCAATGCCCGGTCTGCAGCCCGCGATCCTTGCCGGGTCGGTCCGACTGAGGGTTCATTGTGCGGACTAGCGTCCGTCCGCGTGTATCAGGGTCCGACCATTGGCGCGCCCGGTGCGGGGGACGAGGCTGTCACCTGGCACGTCACCGCTGAGCACACGGTCGTTAAGCTATGGTGTCCGCAGAGCGGTCAGATTGGCTGCGGCAGGTCAGATGTCTCGGAGGCGCGAAGGTGGTCCAGGGTCGGAGGCTAACGGCGCCATCCGGGAGGAGAGAAGCAGTCGTGCGAGAGAAGTCCGGACCGGATTTCATCGAGGCTCTCGCCAGAGGGCTGGATGTGATCAGGGTGTTCCGGCCACGGGAGCCGATCATGACGCTGGCCGCCGTGGCCGGTCAGACTGGCCTGGCGCGACCCACCGCCCGGAGAATTCTGCTCACCCTGGCTGACCTCGGGTACGTGCGCCCCGTCGACGGCGGGTTCGAGCTCACCCCCCGGGTACTGGAGCTCGGCATGGCCTACGTGCTGTCGAGGAACCTGTGGGACGTGGCTCGGCCGCACCTGGAGAGCCTGGTGGCACAGACGCACGAGTCGTCATCGATCGCTCAGCTCGACGGGTCCGACATCGTCTACGTGGCAAGGCTGGCGGTGCCGAAGATCGTCACCCTAGCGGTGACAATCGGGACCCGGTTCCCGGCGATGCAGACCTCCCTGGGCAAGGTGCTGCTCGCGGCGCTGCCGCCGGAAGAGGCCGAACGGGTGCTCAGCGAGCCGAGCCGGTCCGGGATCGTCCCGCGGTGGCAGCCGGACGCAGCACAGCGTGCCGCGGAGCTGCGGGACGTGAGGGCCCGCGGCTGGGCGCTGGCCGACGAGGAGCTGGCGCCCGGCATCCGGTCGGTCGCCGCGCCACTGCGCGACGGCAGCGGGCGCGTCATCGCCGCGATGAACGTCAACGCCCACGCTGCCGAGACCTCGGTGGACAAGCTGACCCGCGATTATTTGCCGCTACTGCTACAGGCGGCTGGGGCGGTCAGCGCGGACTGGGCTCGCTATCTGGCCGCCCCGCAGGTGACGCTCGAGACCACCGGGGCGGCAGTGTCATGACCGAACACGACGCAGCCGCCGCAG
>JASHSZ010000496.1 GCA_030040815.1 Streptosporangiaceae bacterium | reverse complement strand
CCGCGCCAGGTGCCGATGGAACCGCGGTTCGCCGAGCTGGTGCCCGAGGTGCTCATCGGCATCGGGGTGAGCGAATTCGCCGCGATCGCCGCGAGGGTGCTCGCCCCGCGCCCGGCGCCGACGGTATCCACCGCGCACCTGCACGTCCCGCGCACGTCCGTCCGGGAGCAGGCTGAGATACTGCTAGCGCGGCTGCGGTCACTTCGCCGGGCTACGTTCCGGCAGCTCGTCGCCGACTCCGCGGGAACCTTTGAGGTGGTGGCGCGGTTCCTCGCGGTCCTGGAGTTGTTCCGTGACGGGCAGGTCAGCCTGGACCAGGCGGCCCCGTTCGGCGATCTGTTCGTCACCTGGACGGGCGGGGCCGGACGCGAACCAGCTCGTGATCTTGAGGAATACGATGGCTAATGGGGGAACCTGCCAGGCGGGGGGACTAGGCGCGGATGGCCGATAGCGATGGCGGCGCTGCAATGGCCGGTGACGCGAGTCCGGCCGAGGCAGCCGTGCTGGCCGCTGCGGGCGGTGCGGCAGCTGATCCCCACCTCCGGATGAGCCTTGAGGCGGTGCTGCTTGTCGCCGACGAGTCGGTGCCGGAGCCGGTCCTCGCGGACGTTACCGGGCAGGCGGCTACGGTGGTCGCGGCCGCGCTGCGTGCGCTGGCCGACTCTTACACCACCGAGCGGCGTGGCTTCGACCTGCGCGAGGTTGCGGGCGGCTGGCGGCTGTACACCAGGGATGAGTGCGCCGAGGTGGTTCAGCGGTTCGTCGGCGACGGCCAGGAGATCAGGCTTACCCAGGCGGCGCTGGAGACGCTCGCCGTCGTCGCCTACCGGCAGCCGGTCAGCCGCGGCCGAGTGTCAGCCGTCCGCGGGGTCAACTGTGACGCCGTCATGCGCACGCTAGTGCTGCGCGGACTGGTCGAGGAGGCGGGCACCGACGCCGAGACGGGCGCGACCCTGTTCCGGACGACCGGCTACTTCCTGGAGCGACTGGGCCTCGCCGGGCTGTCAGACCTGCCGGAGCTCACGCAGTTCCTGCCCGATCGCCTGGACGACGAACTGGAACCCGGCCATGGCGCGGCACGATAGCGACAGTCCCGCCCGCCTGAGCCCCGCTGAACTGGCCAGGGCGCAGGCTGCCGCGGCCAGGTTGCACGCGGAGTTCGGGCCGGACGACGAGGGCGATTGGGCAGCTGCCACCGAGGGCAGCGAGCGAGACTCGCTGACCGACGAGCCGGGCGGCGTGCGGCTGCAGAAGGTGCTCGCCGCGGCTGGCGTCGGCAGCCGAAGGCACTGCGAGGAACTCATCGGCGCGGGCCGGGTCGAGGTCGACGGCGAGGTCGTGCGCCGGTTCGGCGCCAGGGTCGACCCGCGACGCCAGATCATCCGCGTCGACGGCCGCCGCATCCCGGCCCGCGGCGACCTGGTCTACCTGGCGCTGAATAAGCCGGCCGGGGTGCTGACCGCCATGTCGGACAGCCGCGGCCGCACGACGATGGCGGATCTGCTGGGGACCGGGTCGGAGCGGCTGTTCCACGTCGGGCGACTCGACTACGACACCGAGGGGCTCATGCTGCTCACCAACGACGGCGAGCTTGCGCACCGGCTCACTCACCCCCGGTTCGGCGTGCCCAAGACCTACCTGGCCGAGGTCGCGGGACCGGTGCCGCGCGGCCTGAGCCGGCAGCTCCTCACCGGAATCGAGCTGGAGGACGGCGTGGCCAGCGCCGACAGATTCCGCGTGGTCGAGCAGGTCGGCGGGCGCGCACTGGTGGAGATTACGCTGCACGAGGGGCGCAAGCACATCGTCCGCCGGATGCTCGCGGCGGCGGGCCACCCAGTGACCAGACTGGTGCGGACCCAGGTCGGCCCCATCACGCTCGGCTCGCTGCGATCGGGCGCGACCAGACCGCTGTCCGCCACGGAAGTCGGCGAGCTGTACGCGGCCGTGGGCCTGTAGCCTGCCGTCGCACCTGCACCAGCGTAGGGGCCGCGCACACTGGTAGTCCTAGCCGAGCCCCATAAGGAGGAAACGTGGCAGTCCGGGCAGTCCGCGGCGCCGTGCAGATCGGCGGCGACGACCGGGACGACATCCTGGCCGGCACGACAGAGCTGGTGACGGAGGTGATGAGCCGCAATGAGCTCAGCACCGACGACATCATCAGCGTGCTGTTCACGGCGACGCCCGACCTGGCCGCAGAGTTTCCCGCGCTCGCGGCGCGCAAGCTGGGCTTTCAGGAAGTGCCGCTACTGTGCGCGGCGGAGATCGACGTGCCCGGCGCGATGCCGCGCGTCGTGCGGCTGATGATGCATATCGAGACGAGCAAGCCGCGGTCGGCGCTCCAGCACGTGTACCTGCGCGGGGCCGCGGCGCTGCGGCTGGACATCGCGCAATGACTGCTCCCGGCTCGCCGGCCGAGCCCGTCCCGGCCAGCGCGGTGGTCATCGGGACTGGGCTGATCGGCACGTCGGTCGCGCTGGCACTGCGGGTCGTCGGGACGCAGGTATGGCTGTCCGACCAGGACGCCGACGCGTTGGGCCTGGCCGTCAGCCTGGGCGCAGGCGGCCCGCTGCCCGCCGCAGGGCTGCCCGCCGGGCCTGCCGACGTGGCCGTGCTCGCGGTCCCGCCGGTGGCCGTGGCCGGCCAGCTGC
>JASHSZ010000495.1 GCA_030040815.1 Streptosporangiaceae bacterium | reverse complement strand
GCCCCGTCCTGACGGGCAGGACGGGGCTCGCTGACCCCAGCCAGCCAAGGCTGGCGGCTAGCCGACAGCGTTACATCGTCTGGCGCTGCCGCGCATACTCACGGAGCTCCCGCTCGCGCGCCGCGCTCTGCGCGCCGTGCGCGAGGCCCCAGATCGCCGCGATACCAAGGGCGACGATGATGATGCCCCACAGCGGATAGAACGGGATGACCATGAAGCCCGCGACCGCCGTCAGCACCGCCATGACTATGCCGAACGTCCGCGACAGCGGGAGTCCGAGCAGGTGGCACGCTCCGGCGGCGAAGGTCACGATGCCGACCGCGAACAGCACCCACCCCCAGGACACGATGCCCCAGTTGTAGGCGTAGCCCGCGTATGAGTGATAGAAGCCGTGCCGAACCACGAAGGCTAGCCCGACGAGGAAGGTAAGCAGGCCACCAAGCAGGAGGAACAACCCCCCGTGCACGGTGTTCGCGTAAGTTTCCATCGCGGTCTGACCGTATGGCCCAGGCTCCTCCCGCCCAGTGCGGCCGTAGCCTTGCGCCGGCTGCGCGCTTCCCTCGTACGTTCTCGTGGTCGTGCTGTACTGATCCTCGGGCCTGCCCGTCGCCTGGGCTCCCGAGGCCGTGCCGGGCCCGGTACCGGTCGCACCGGTCTGCTGCCCGGTCTGGCCCGCCTGGTCCTCCTGCCAGCCCGAGGACGAGGACTTGTCGTGTGCTCTCCTCATGAACACTCCCCTCTGACCTGGCCCGCAGGCCAGACGCACCACTACCCGCCTGTCAGGCAGCGGCCGCCCGCTTGCTGACCGGTTGCCCGGGTTCTCCTAAGGACGCTACGGACGCCGGTACCGCGCGGGCATCACCCAGCGGGGGTGATCCGCGCGGGCCTCCCAGGGTGCCGCCCGAGCACCCGCATTACCGGCATACCTGGTCGCTCTGATTGACCGCCCACCCATGCGGGTATGCCGCGTACCGGGCGTTGAGCTGCACTTTCACCGCGGCGGGTGACGGCGGGAGCAGCGAGGAATAATCCTGCTGCACTCGGCTGTCATCGCTGGGGTATCGGGGGTCACTTCGGGGGGAGCGATGACGAGCGTGGTCGGCGGCCCGACCGCGTCCTTGACTCGGCACGGCGCGGCGAGCTCGCTACTCGCCGACAAGCTGCGGATACCGCGGCCGGGCGTCGCCGTGCTTGCCCGGCCGCGGCTCGCGGCGCGCATCGACGCGGCTGTCAGCTGCCCGGTCACGCTCATCACCGGGCCGGCCGGCGCGGGCAAGACCATGGCCGCCGCGCAGTGGGCCGCAGCGCACCCAGCTGGCCGTCGCCCGGCCTGGGTCACGCTCGATGCGGGCGACGCCGAGCCGGCCAGGTTCTGGCAGTACGTAACTACGTCGCTCGCAGCGGTCGGCGTCGCCACGCTGCCGGAGGGAGTCAGCCCTGCCGATGCCCCGCGATGGCTCGCGACGGCGCTCGGCGTCGCCTCGGCGAGTGAACCCGCTGTGATCCTGGTGCTCGACGACATCGGCGCGATCGCCGGGAGCGAGGCGCTCACCGGGCTCGACGAGCTGGTCAGGCACGAGCCAGCCGGTCTGCGGCTGCTGCTGGTGGGCCGGTCGGCACCAGGACTGGGGCTCGCCCGGCTGCGGCTGGCCGGCGCCCTGGCCGAGATCGGCGCCGCCGACCTGGCCTGCACGAGCGAGGAGACCAGCGCATACTTCGACATGCTCGGCAGGCCGCTGCGTCCCGCTGAGCGCGACGAGGTGCTCAGGCGCACCGAGGGCTGGCTGGCCGGACTGCGCCTGGCCGTGCTGTCCGAGCAGGCCGACCGCGGGACGGCCCAGGCGATGGTGTCGGACTACGTGCAGGACGAAGTGCTCGCCGCGCTCCCGGCCGGCGCGCGCACCTTCTTGCTGCGCACCTGCCTGACCGCGACGGTGTCGGCTGCCCTGGCTCGGGAGCTGACCGGTGATCCGGCCGCCGCCCAGGTACTCGATCAGCTCAGCCGAGCGGGCTGCCTGGTGGAGGCGGTCGCCCCCGACACCGGGGACTACCGGTACCACCCCATGCTGCGGGAGGTGCTCACCGCCTGCTTGCACCGGGAGCTGCCGGAAGAGGCACCAGGGCTGCAGCACCGGGTGGCGCGCTGGCACGCGAGCCACGGGGACGTCGCGGCGGCGGTGCGGGCCGCGGCCGCGGTGGGGGACTGGGATTTCGGCGCGCAGGTGCTCCGGCAGGCGGGTCCGTCAGTCATGCTGTCGCCAGACGGCGCTGCGGTGGAAGCCGCGCTGGCAGGAGCGCCTGCCGACCGGATTGCAGGAGACCCGGCGCTCGCGGTCGCGCTGGCCGCCGGGCGACTGTGGCAGGGTGACGCGGACGGGGCGCTGCCGCACCTTGAGGTCGCGCAGTGCACGCTGGCCGACCTGGCCGACGCCGAGCGCTGCCAGGCCGAGCTGTGGGTAGCGGCCCTGCGGGTGCTGTATCGCGCGTCGGCCACGTTGCCCGGGGCCGCGCAGCCAAGCTGGCTGGCGACCGAGCGGGCACTGGCCGAGCGGGCGCACGGGCAACCGCGCGGCCGGCAGCACGAGGCGCTCGGGCTGCTCTGGCTCGCGCTGGGCTTCGCGGCGTTGCGCGCATTTGATCTGCACCAGGCAAGATCAGCGCTGCTGCACGCCGGCTCGCAGCTGTCGGCGGGCGGGCTGCTGGCGCTGCGCGAGCGCGGGCGGTCCTGGGAGGCCGTGGCGGCGGCTCTGTACGGGGACCTGGCGGCCGCCTCCCGGCTGGCGGCGAGCGTGTCCGACGGTGCGCACGGTCAGGACGCCGAGCTGATGCCGGTGCTGTCGCTGGCCGGCGCGGCCGTGAGCCTCGGCAGGGACGAGCTGGACGAGGCTGCGGCGCTGCTCGACCAGGCCGAGCTGGCAGCGATGGCGCCACGGCCCGCGGGCGAGCCATCGATTGCGCTGCTCAGCGGGCTGCTGCGAGCCCGGCTGGCGCTCGCCGACGGTAACCTGCCAGGCGCCCGCGGGCTGGTCAGATGGCTCACCGATGCGGCGGCCGGACTGCCGCTCGCCGCCGACTTGCCGGAAGTATCTGGCTCGGCGCCGGATCCGGCGCCGAGCCCGGCCGCCGGCCCGGAGCAGGTCGTGCCCCGCGGCGCCGCGGCCGTGGTAGCGCTCCTGGACACTGAGATCAGCCTCGCGGCGGGGGAGCGGGAGCGGGCCAGGGCAACGCTCGAGGACGTGGCCGGGCACCCGCCGGCCGCTGGGGCCGCCGACGCGGCAGTCCGGGCGCAAGTCGCCGTCGGCCAGGGCAAGCTGCTGCTCGCCGACGAGGACGACAAGACCGCGCTGAAGCTCGTCGAGCCGGTCCTGTCCGAGCCGCCTGGCAGCTGCTCGACCACCGACCGGATCACGGCGCTGCTGACCGCGGTGGTGGCGCACCGCAGGCTCAGCCAGGCGGGCGAGGCGGCGGAGTTGCTGTCGCAGGCGCTGGCACTGGCCGAGCCCGAGGACGCCTGCGGGCCGTTTCTGCTGGCCGGCCCGGCGGTCCGGTCGGCGCTGACGGTGCTGATCTCGCCCGCTAACCGGTGTGCGGGCTTCGCCGCCCGGATCCTGGACCGGTTCGACGGCCGGCTGTCCCGGCCGGCCGCCAGCCAGCCCGCAGCGCTTCTTACCGACAGTGAACTGGCGGTGCTGCGGTTCCTGCCGTCGCACATGACCAATCAGGAGATCGCCGAGTCGCTGTTCCTGTCCATCAACACGATCAAGACGCACCTAAGTTCGGTGTATCGCAAGCTCGGCGTGGCCAACCGGCGCCAGGCGATCGCACAGGGCCGCCGCCTCGAACTGTTGTGACCGCGTACCGCCCCTGCGAGCCTGCGGTCACTACGCAGGGCTGGCGGCGAGGCGACCCGACTCTGACCGCCGAGTGAGTGTGCGGCTAGCCCGCCACAGGCTGAACGCCAGCCCGCCGAGCACGAGGCCGTAGAAGATCAGCCAGGCGCCCGCAATGGTCAGCAGCAGCACCAGCGTGATCGCCGGCCAGACGAGCATGATGATCCCGACAGCCAGGCTGCACACGCCGAGCACTGCGCGGATACCGCGGCCAGGTACCGGCGCGGAGACGGCGACGCCGATGTCGGCGATGCCGTGCGCGATGAAGTAGACGCTAATCAGGAACGTCAGGAGGAACAGGCTCAGCGCGTGGTGCCGCAGGCAGTACAGACCGGCGAGAACGGCGACGATGCCGATGACGACGTACGCGGCTCGCATGCCTCCGCTGCGGCTGCTGGCGGTTAGACCCTCCCACAGCCTGATCAGCCCGGACACCACGAGGGCCGCTCCGATGAGGATCGCGACGACGGTCAGCGACGCGTGCGGCCACACCAGCAGGCAGATGCCGAGCGCGATCATGCCCAGCCCGCCCAGCAGCACGGCCGGCCAAGACTGTCGCGCGGCCGCAGCCAGGAGCGCGTCACCTCGGCCGTCGATCGCGGCCGCCTCCTCGCCACCGCCATACTGACCGGGCTCGTATTGGTCGCGCTCGCCAGCTCGCGGCTCGTACTGCTGAGGCACCTTTGTCGGCTGCGCCGTGGCGTGCGTGGCACCCGCGCCCGACGCGCTGCCACTCGCTCCGGCAGTTCCGGAGCCCAGCGGACCGGACAGCGGATCGGTCATCTCGCCTCCTAGCAGTCGTGTGCCCCGGCAGCCACGGCGTCTGCCTAGGCCACCACATGCAATGCTGCGCGGGGCGAGTTCCCGTGATCATCACCCGCCGCGGGTGAACACGAGACCGCTGCCCTAGACTTGGCGGCCAGACCCGCAGACTTGGCGGCCAGTACCGCGCGCGTCGTGCCAGCGGCAGCCACATTTCCCAGGAAGCGACCCCAGGTGAAGTCCGACGTCGAAGAGCTGAGCCCGACCAGGATCAGGCTGACCATCGAAGTTCCGTTCTCCGAGCTCAAGCCGAACCTGGACAAGGCATATCGCGAGGTAGCACGACAGGTCAGGGTGCCCGGCTTCCGGCCCGGCCACGTGCCGCCTCGGGTGATTGATGTCCGCATCGGCCGCGGGGCGGTGCTCGAGCAAGCCGTGAACGACGCGGTTCCTGAGCTGTACAGCAAGGCGTTGTCGGAGCATGACTTCGTGCCGCTGAGCCAGCCCGAGGTCGAGGTCACCCGGCTTGATGACGGCAAGGAACTGGCGTTCACGGCCGAGGTCGACATCCGCCCCACCTTCGACCTGCCCGACCTGGACGCGCTGTCGGTGACCGTGGACAACGCCGAGGTTACTCCGGACCAGGTAGAGGAGTACCTGGGCGCGCTGCGCGAGCGGTTCGCCTCGCTGCGGACGGTTGACCGCCCGGCGGAGGCCGGTGACTTCGTGTCCATCGACCTGGCTGCGAGCGTGGCAGGCGCGGCGGTGGAGGACGCGCAGACGACGGGCTATTCCTACGAGGTCGGCAGCGAGTCCATGCTGGACGGGCTCGACGAGGCGCTGGCCGGGATGACCGCGGGTGAGACGAAGACCTTCGCCGCCGAACTGGCTGGCGGCTCGGCGGCCGGGCAGCTGGCTGACGTCCAGGTCACCGTCAACTCGGTGAAGGTCAAGGACCTGCCGGAGCTTGACGACGAGTTCGCGCAGTCGGCCAGCGAGTTCGACACCATCGGCGAGCTGCGCGCCTCGACGCGCAGGCAGCTGGAGGCAGTCCGGCAGGCAGGCCAGGCTGGTCAGGCGCGGCAGCGCGCGATCGACGCGCTGATCGACCAGCTCGATATTCCGCTGCCGGAGCGCATTGTCTCTGCCGAGGTCGACCACCGCAGGCACAGCCTGCAGGACCAGCTCAGCCGGGCCGGCCTCACGATGCAGGCGTACCTGGAGTCGGCCGGCACCACGCAAGCCACGATCGAGGAGGACTTCCTGGCCGATGCCCGGCGCGCGGTCAAGGCCGGGTTCATCCTGGACAAGATCGTCAGCAAGGAGGACATCAAGGTCACTCCGGAAGAACTCAGCGCCTACGTGACCGAGCAGGCCTACCGGGTCGGTGTCGCCCCGGACCAGCTCGCCAGGCAGCTCAGCGACAATGGCCAGCTTCCGGCTGTGGCGGCCGACGTGCTGCGCGGTAACGCGCTGACCTGGCTCGCCCAGCACGTCCGGGTTGTCGACGAGGCGGGCCGCACGGTCGACGTCAGCGCCAGCACGGGCGCTGCGGCCGCGGCCGACGACGATGCAGCCGAGGCCGGCGAATCTGAGGGTGGGGCGGACGAGGACGCCGGGTCTGGCGACACCGGTAACGGCGACCAGGACAGCTGACGGCCAGCCCGTTGTAAGCCCGTTCCCGCCCTGGTCGGCTGTCCTTCCGGTCTGGCCCGGAAATGGTCATCCCGCCTGCGCCGTCAGCGAACAGCGGGGATCGGCGGCAAGGGTGGTCCGGGCCGGGGGTTATGGTCCAATCAACGACAGGCGCGGCGCGACGACAGCGAGGTGAGCATTGTGACCACGCCTCCGCACGACCCAGAGCGCATCGGCTCCGTACTGGCTAACACCCTGGTAGCCAGGGCGGACACGGCGGTGCAGCCGCTGGGTGACATGCTGTTCCAGCGCCTCCTGCGGCATCGGATCATCTTCCTCGGCCAGCAAGTGGACGACGACCTGGCGAACCGGATTTGCGCCGAGCTCATCCTGCTGGCGGCCGAGGACGACAAGAGGGACATTAACCTCTATATCAACTCGCCGGGCGGATCGGTGTACGCCGGAATGGCGATCTACGACGTGATGCAGTTCGTGCCGAATGACGTGGCCACCTACGCCATGGGCATGGCGGCCTCGATGGGCCAGTTCCTGCTTTGCGCCGGCGCACCGGGCAAGCGGTACGCCATGCCGCACGCAGCGGTTCTGATGCACCAGCCGAGCGGCGGCATCGGCGGCACGGCGACCGACATCAGGATCCAGGCCGAGCAGAGCCTGTACATCAAGCGGCTGATGGCCGAGCGCATCGCCCTGCACACCGGCAAGACGGTGGAGCAGATCGAGGAAGACTCCGACCGGGACCGCTGGTTCACCGCCGAGGAGGCGCGCGACTACGGGTTCGTCGACCACGTGGTCCAGAGCGCCAGAGAGGTGCAGAACGGCACCGGGTCATGAGGGCTCAGGCAATGCAGGCACAGCAAGGAGGTCCGACAGTGACCACTGGGGACTCCGGGCTCGGACCGGACCGGCCACGGCTCACACAGGCGCGGTACGTGCTGCCGTCCTTTGTGGAGCGCACGTCGTACGGCGTCAAGGAGATGAACCCGTACAACAAGCTGTTCGAGGAACGGATCATCTTCCTGGGCGTGCAGATCGACGACGCCTCGGCCAACGACGTGATGGCACAGCTCATCACCCTCGAGTCGATGGATCCCGGTCGGGACATCCTCATCTACATCAACTCGCCCGGCGGGTCCATGACGTCGATGATGGCCATCTACGACACCATGCAGTACATCCAGCCAGAGATCCAGACGTACTGCCTGGGCCAGGCTGCATCGGCGGCGGCTGTCCTGCTCGCGGCCGGCACGAAGGGCAAGCGCTTCGCGCTGCCGAACGCGCGCATCCTGATCCACCAGCCGGCCGTGGAGAGCGGCTACGGCCAGTCCAGCGACCTGGAGATCCAGGCCAGGGAGATCCTGCGGATGCGGGCGGCGATGGAGACGATCCTCGCCCGGCACTCTGGTCAGAGTGAGGATCAGGTCCGGCGCGACATCGAGCGCGATAAGTTCTTCAGCGCGCAGGAGGCCCGGGAGTACGGTCTGGTCGATGAGGTTCTGACGATGCTGAAGCGCAAGCCGGAGGTAGTGTCGTCCTAGGCGGACCGGCGTCAGTGCTCGCAGGGAGAGCTACTACGACGGCCGGCGCGCCGGCGAGGTGTTCCTTAGGCCACCCCTAGGACCACCGAGGCGGTACCGTCTAGGTTTTACAGACATCAGTGTTCGCTCGATGTGGTTCGGGGCAGCGGGCCGGCGCGGGCCAGCCAGCTGGGCTTGAGGGAGTAACTAGGTGGCACGCATCGATGGCGGTGACCTGCTGAAGTGCTCGTTCTGCGGGAAGAGCCAGAAGCAGGTCAAGAAGCTCATCGCCGGCCCCGGCGTGTACATCTGCGATGAGTGCATAGACCTATGCAACGAGATCATCGAGGAGGAGCTGGCCGAGCCCGCCGAGCTGAAGTGGGACAGCCTGCCGAAGCCGCGCGAGATCTATGAGTTCCTCGACTCTTACGTGATCGGCCAGGACAAGGCCAAGAAGGGCCTGTCGGTCGCGGTCTACAACCACTACAAGCGCATCCAGTCCGGCGGCGACCGGGTCGGTGCGAACGAGGACGGCGTCGAACTCGCCAAGTCGAACATCCTGCTGCTCGGGCCGACCGGGTCGGGCAAGACCTTGCTGGCCCAGACGCTGGCCCGGCTGCTGAACGTGCCGTTCGCCATCGCCGATGCCACCGCGCTAACCGAGGCCGGGTACGTCGGTGAGGACGTGGAGAACATTCTCCTCAAGCTCATCCAGGCAGCCGACTACGACGTCAAGAAGGCCGAGACCGGGATCATTTACATCGACGAGATCGACAAGATCGCCCGGAAGAGCGAGAACCCGTCGATCACCCGCGATGTCTCTGGCGAGGGCGTCCAGCAAGCACTCCTGAAGATCCTCGAGGGCACGACCGCGTCGGTCCCGCCGCAGGGCGGCCGCAAGCATCCCCATCAGGAGTTCATCCAGATCGACACCACGAACGTCCTGTTCATCTGCGGCGGGGCGTTCGCCGGCCTGGAAAAGATCATCGAGCAACGGGTCGGCAAGAGCGGCATGGGCTTCGGCGCAGTGCTGCGCGTCAAGACCGACAAGACCGTGTCGGACCCGTTCGCCGACGTGATGCCCGAGGACCTGCTGAAGTTCGGGATGATCCCGGAGTTCGTCGGCCGGCTGCCGGTCATCACCAGCGTGCACAACCTCGACCGGGAAGCGCTGATCAGGATCCTGACCGAGCCGCGCAACGCGCTGGTCCGGCAGTACCGGCGGCTGTTCGAGCTCGACGGCGTCGACCTGGAGTTCACCGACGACGCGCTGGAGGCCGTGGCCGACCAGGCCATCCTGCGCGGCACCGGCGCTCGCGGGCTGCGGGCGATCCTGGAAGAGGTGCTGCTCTCGGTGATGTACGAGGTGCCGAGCCGCAAGGACGTAGAGAAGGTCGTCATCAGCGCGGACGTGGTGCTGCAGAACGTGAACCCGACGCTGGTGCCGCGGGACGTCGCCCGGCGTACCCCGCGGGAGAAGTCGGCCTGACCGGCTTGCCCGGCCTGCGGGCCGGCCCAGCCGGAGCGGCCGCTGCGCCAGGCACCACTACACTCGGCTGCTGTGACCACCGGAACCGGCACCACCCCGCGAGCCGACGCGCCGCAGGCCGCCGCAGATCTGCCCGCGCAGTACAGCCCGGCCGAGGTGGAGGCACGCCGGTACGAGGCCTGGGTGGCCGCGGGGTACTTCACGGCCAGCGCCGAGTCCGCCGCCCCGGCTTTCACGATCGTGATCCCGCCGCCCAACGTCACCGGATCGCTGCACATCGGGCACGCGCTCGACCACACGCTGATCGATGCGCTCATCCGGCGGCGCCGCATGCAGGGCTACAACACGCTGTGGCTGCCGGGCATGGATCACGCCGGCATCGCCACCCAGAACGTGGTTGAGCGGGAACTCGCCGGGGAAGGGCTGTCCCGCCACGATCTTGGCCGGGCTGCCTTCGTGGACCGGGTCTGGCAGTGGAAGGCCGAGTCCGGCGGCAAGATCCTCGGCCAGATGCGCCGGCTCGGCGACAGCGTGGACTGGTCGCGGGAACGGTTCACGATGGACGCCGGCCTGTCCCGGGCGGTGCAGACGATGTTCAAGCGGCTGTACACCGACGGCCTGATCTACCGGGCCGAGCGGATCATCAACTGGTGCCCGCGGTGCCTGACCGCGCTGTCGGATATCGAGGTCGATCACACCGACGACGAGGGCGAGCTGGTCTCGATCCGGTACGGGGACGGAGCAGATCAGGTCGTCGTCGCCACCACCCGGGTGGAGACGATGCTCGGCGACACCGGCGTCGCCGTCCACCCCGATGACGAGCGGTACACGCACCTGGTGGGCCGGGAGATCGAGCTGCCGCTGACGGGTCGGCGGATCCCTGTCGTGGCCGACCCGCACGTGGACGCCGAGTTCGGCACCGGCGCGGTCAAGGTGACCCCGGCGCATGACCCCAACGACTTCGAGATCGGCCGCGGGCACGACCTGCCCAGCCTGGTGGTCATGGACGAGCGGGGCGTGATCACCGCCGCCGGGCCGTTCCAGGGCCTGGACAGGTTCGAGGCCCGGCCCGCTGTGCTGGCCGCGCTGCGCGCTGAGGGACGGGTCGTCGCCGAGCGTCGCCCGTACCTGCACGCCGTCGGACACTGCTCGCGGTGCGGCACCACGGTGGAGCCGCGGCTGTCGCTCCAGTGGTTCGTCAAGGTCGAGCCGCTGGCGAAGGCGGCCGGTGACGCCGTGCGTGATGGCCGCGTGCAGATCTACCCGGCGGAGATG
>JASHSZ010000494.1 GCA_030040815.1 Streptosporangiaceae bacterium | reverse complement strand
TCGACCGGACGCCGGACCAGATCGAGGAGCTGCTGCGCACCAGCCGGCAGCCCATCAGCCTGGACTCCACGATCGGCGAGGACGGCGAGACCAGCATCGGCGACCTGATCGAGGACGTGGACGCGCCCGAGGCAGGCGAGCTCGTCGACCGGCAGCTGATGGCCGACCAGCTGCGGCACGCGCTCGACGCGCTCACGCCGCGGGAGGCGACCATCATGTCCATGCGGTTCGGGCTGTACGACGGCAATCCGCACACGCTGGACGAGATCGGCAAGGCGCTGGGGCTCACCCGGGAGCGGATCCGTCAGCTTGAGAAGCAGTCGCTGTCCAAGCTGCGCCACCCGAGCCGCGCCCAGCCGCTGCTCGACTACGCCAGCTAGCAGATCGTCGGCCACCGCGGCCGGGCCCGACCTCCCGCCGGGCCCGGCCGTTCGCATCCGGCGTGTGCGCGGGACGCGTGCGCGTCGGGACGTGCGGCCCCGGCCGCGGTGAGATGCGCGGTGCTGCAGGAGGCGATGTCAGCGATCTCCGCCGCGCCTCATGCCTCCTGGTTCGGCTGGCCGGCATCGCCGAAGGTGACCTGAATGGTCCGTTCGTCGGTGCCGCGGACGATGCTCATCTCGATGGCGGCGCCCGCTGCAGCCCGGAGCGCATCGAACAGGTCGTCTGGTGTGCCGATCGGCTGACCGGAGGCTGCGACGATCAGGTCGCCCTGCGCGAGGCCCGCGCGAGCAGCTGGGCTGTCTTCGATCACCTCGCGGATGAGCAGGCCGTCGGTGTCGGGCAGACCGACTGCGAGGCGGAGCCGCCTGGCGACGTGCCGGGGGGCGATAGCGACGCCAAGCCGCGGCGATGCTGTTGATTCCCCGCGGGCGAGCGCGTCGGCCCTGGCCCGTAGTGCGTCGTCGGCCGGGATGGCCAGGTAGAAGCCCTCGCCGAGGCGGTTGGTGTTGATTCCGAGCACTTGCCCCCCGGTGTTCAAGACAGGGCCGCCCGACGAGCCGGGCAGCAGCGGGGCGGTGTGCTCGATGCTGCCGGTGATGCGGCGGCCCCTTGGGCCGCGGAAGGTTCGCTCGATGCCGGAGACGAATCCGAATGTCACGCGCAGCCCGCGCCCGCCGGGATTAGCGAGGGCGAACACCGCCATCCCGATCTCCGCAGGCGTGCGGCTGGCCCACGCCAGCGCTGGGACCCCGGCGGTGTCGACGTCGATGACGGCCAGGTCGCCGTCGATGTCATGCCCCGCCACGCCCCCCTCCGCGGTACGCCCGTCGGCGAAAGTGACTGTAACCCGGTCTCCGCGTACGTTGTGGGCGTTGGTCAGGACCCGGCCCTCGCCGAGGATGATGCCCGTGCCCGCGCCCCAGCGCTGCCCGATGCCGACGACCGACGTCCCACGACCCTCGGCCTGCTGCCTGATGCTTGCCCCGATCTCATCGAGGATTCCCATCCCGCCACCTCCAGTGAGTAGTAACTTGCAACCTACTAGTTACTGGTGACAAGTCAACAGGACTACGATCAGCCCATGGCTGAATCCGAGCCGGGTTCCTCAGCACTCGCCGAGGCACTGGCCAGCGTCGGCGACCGGTGGACTCTGCTGGTGGTAGAAGCACTGCTGCCCGGCCCGCGGCGGTTTAACGACCTTCTCAGCCAGATCCCGGGCATTGCCGCGAACATCCTGTCCGAGCGCCTGAAACGGCTCGAACGCGACGGGCTGCTGGTGGCCCGGCCTTACACAGAGCGGCCACCCCGGGCCGCCTACCAGCTGACCGCCGAGGGCACCGACCTCGCCGGGGCGCTCCGCTTGCTCGCGCACTGGGGGGCCAGGCACAGCGACCTCCCGGACGCCCCGCGTCACCTCGCCTGTGGCACGCCCATCGAGGTCCGCTGGTACTGTCCCACCTGCGACCAGCATGTCGAGCACGAACCGGGCCAGGCCCAGGAGCACTACGTGTAAGCGGCAACCCAAGCGCAGGCGCCAGCCGCAGGCCGATCTATCAGGCCCACTCCCGCATCCAGCGGGCGAGCTAGCTCCGCGCGGGCGGGCAGTGCCGGCCGCTGCGGCGGCAACGACTTCGCCGGGCTGCTCGTCGGCCTCGCGCTGCTGGGCAGCAGTGATGTTCTGCGACGTCAGCCTGCGCAGGATAAGACCAGGCCGGAACATGATCGCGTGAGGATGGAGTCGGTCACCGCAGCCCCGCCGGGGGCTTTGCGAGCGCCGGTCAGCCTGGTCGGTGTCTTAGGTGATTTTCGGCCTGAGCGCCTTCTGGCAAACCGGTCAGCTCGCGCCCTGGAAGAGGGACGACTCGATCAGCCATGATGGTCAAGATGACAGCCAGAGCACGACGGCCTAGGGATAAAACTGAGCGGCAGTTCGGCTGGCAGGACATGTTCGTTAGCCCGGATGCCGACCCCAGGGGGATCGGCGGCATTTTCGTCCATCACGGTGATGAGCGCACCGTGCTCGCCGGGTACCTGCACGACTACCGGCTCACCTTGGAACTCAAGTGCGCGGGCCTCGACGCCTATGGCATGGCCTGCCGCTCGGTTGAGCCGTCTGACCTTTCGCTGCTCGGCCTGGTGCGTCACCTCTCGGACGCCGAGCGGTACTGGTTCCGCCAGGTGATGGCCGGCGAGGAGGCCCCGGCTCGTTACCGGGAGGGCGCCGGCGACGACCACGACCGGGCTTTCGCCGACGCCGTCGCCGACCCGGTCGTGGTCGCGCTGGCCTGGGAGAACTGGAGAGCCGAGGTCGCTTTCGCCGAGCGGTTCGTCGATGAAGCCAGCGACCTGGCCCTTACCAGGCCCTACATCGGCCGCGGC
>JASHSZ010000493.1 GCA_030040815.1 Streptosporangiaceae bacterium | reverse complement strand
GAGGTGGCGGGGGCGGCCGAGGCAACGGCAGCCGAGGCAGCAGCGCGCGAGGCAGCGGCAGCCAGGGCAGCAGCAGCGGGAGCGGCCGCCGCGGCGGTTACGCTGGCCGACGCGGACGCGCGCGACGGCTCGGCCGATTACGACACGCTGGCAGCGCTCACCGGCCCGGCCAGCCCATGAGCCCCTACACTACGGAGGCTGTCACGCCCAGAACTCGTCGCGGGCGTAGATGTCGGTGTACAGATTCCAGGACTCGGTGACCTTGCCGTCCTTGACGTGGATGACCTGGGCAAAGTTGTCGTCGAAGCGCTGCCCGTTGCGCTCGGCGTGCTCGGAGATGAGACCGACGACGTGATCGTCGCTCGCCAGCACATCATGCACCTCCAGCCGGACGGTGCCGTCGGCGAGCAGCGCTGCGACGTCCCGGAGTGCCGCGATGACATTAGCGGAACCCTCGATCGTGCCCGCCATCGCCGACCGCCCTGGGATGTGCCAGACCACATCGGGATCGAAGTAATCCGGGAGCGCGTCCATGTCGCCGCGCAGGAATGCCGCGTACGCGGCCTGTACCAACTCAAGATTCGATCGTGCCATCTGATCCTTCTTTCCGGCCCGCTCGCGTGGGCCACTGAGCCCAGATTCGCAGCGCTGGCACCCCGCAGCATCGGTGAAACTGCCTAACTTTTAGCCGAGCGGACAACCGGAAGAACTGGCGAACGTCACCGACCCGGTTCCTCCACGGCCGTGAAGTGCCCGGCTCGGTCGAACTCGGCTGGTTGACACATGCCTATATGGACATACAATTGCGTAATGGCGCGGGCAGCAACGACGACGGACGCGTTCAACGCGGTGGCTGAGCCACGTCGCCGCCAGATTCTGGACGTGATCGCCGGAAACGAGCTCTCCGTCACCGAGCTGGTCCGGCGGGTCGGCCTGCCCCAGCCCCTGGTGTCCAAGCACCTGCGCGTGCTCAGGGAGACCGGGCTGGTCGTCGCGCGAGACGACGGCCGCCAGCGGCTCTACCGGCTCAACGGCCCGGCGCTCAAGCCCATCTACGACTGGGTGCGCGACTTCGAGCAGCTGTGGTCGGAGCGGTTCGCCCGGATGCACGTCGTGCTGGCCGAGCTGCAGGCAGCCGAGTCCCGCCACACCGATGAGAGCGGGGCAGGAACGGAGGAGGGAGATGGCAGGGGTGGCGATGAGTAACTCGGCGGTGGTGACGCTCCCGAGCGACACCCAGATCCTCATCACCAGGGAGTTTGACGCGCCGCGCCGGTTGGTCTACCGGGCGTACACCACACCCGAGCTGGTCAGGCGCTGGTGGGCCGGCAACCGCGGCGAGGTGACCTCGGCCGAGATCGACCTGCGGCCCGGCGGCAGCTGGCGGTACGTCATGACAGCGAACGCCGGCTTCGAGGTCGCCTTTCACGGCGAGTATCAGGAGATCATCCCCGGCGAGCGCATCGTCGCGACCGAGGTCTACGAGGGCGCTCCGGACGCCCCCGCGGTGACCACGACCACGTTCGCCGAGCACGAAGGCCGCACGACGCTATCGATCCTGGTCCAGCACATCAGTCGCGAGAACCGGGACCTGCACCTGAACTCCGGCATGGAGGGCGGCATGCAGGAGTCGCTGAACCACCTGGAGCAGGTCGCGCGCACGCTGGCCTGACGGCGCCGCGAGACGGGAGCACGGGAGCACCGTCAGGCGCGCCCCGAGAGGGCACGGCCCCCGTCGGCGCCCGTGTCGCTGTCGGCGCCCCGGTTACCCGGTCGGCTCCCGGACCGGGTCTGCGGTCCACAGCGCGGTGACGTCGCGCATCGGCGTCACGCACGGCTTGCCGTCAGCGACCAGCAGCGCGGGCAGGCCGACGGCCGGGACGGTGATAATGGCCGACGACCTCGTGCCGAAGCCGTCCGCGTGCACGCAGGCGGCCGAGAGCGCCGCGGGCCAGACCCGTCCGGCAGCATCCGTACGCGGCTCGGGCACCGCGGGCTGGTGGTCGCGCAGCACCCTCTCCAGGGCCGCGACCGCCGAGGCCACGGTCTGATCGGCCTGCTCGGCCAGCGCGCGCTCGACCAGCTCCCGGTCGAATGACGCCTTGCTCGACGCGGCTCGCAGCGGCGCGTTCTCGAGCACATGCAAGCCAGCCGCGAGCTCCTCGATCTCCGGCCTGGCGCTGCCGGGCCCGATTGCGACCGAGAACAGCGCGTCACGGTCGCCGACCAGCATCCAGCACGGGTTGTAGTGCACCGGGTCCACGTCGGCGGCCAGCGCCGCGACAGCCGCCGCGGCGGTCGGGTGACTCACGCACGCGAGCGGCAGCTCGCCGCGAGAGCGCTTAGCCGGGTCGCGGCCGTTCGCGCTCGGCTGATTGGTCAGGCCTGCCACCACGCCCCCGGAGCTGACCGCTAGCCAGGTACCGCCGGCCAGCAGGTCCCGGCCGCCGAGAATCCGCGGGTCGCGGTCACGGAGCACCGTGACCGCGACGGCCGGCCGGTCAAGGCGCTCGTCCCTGTTGGCGGCCACCACAAGCGGGGCGTCGGGAACGACCTGGAACAGCATGATGAGCAGGCACACGCCTCAGACGTTAACCGATCGGCCAGCCACGGGGCGTCGCTCGCGCCCTGAAGCCGCGGCCCGGAATGTTAACGGCGGCCGCCCGGCGGGGGGCAGGTAGCCGAACACTCGGCGCGCCTCGTTGTGTCGCGGTGCAGCCGTGGCGGAGGCTTAGTTCAATCCCTCTAACCCGGCCAGACAGCCGGTCATCCAGACCTGCGCACCATCGACAAACGGGGGGCAGCCATCCACGCCGCAGCCGCCGCCCACGGCCTCGATCCGGCCTGGCTACGGGACAACTGCCAGTGCCGGTGCTGCCGCGACCCCGCGAGCGGTCAGCGGCTCATCAGCATCACCGATCAGGCCGCGGACGTGACCGTCGCGGAGGCCGTCCAGGCACCCGACGGCCTGCACGTGACCTTCGGACCCGACGGCCATCAGGCCGTCTTCACCCGGAGCTGGCTGGCCGGATACGCGGGCGCGCAGCTCGACCGGCGCAGTGAGGATGCCAAGCGGCTGTGGTCGGCGCGCGACTTCCCCGGCGGGCCGCCCGTTACCTCCTGGCAGGCCTACGCCAGCATCGACGCCGTCCGGCTCCGATGCCTTCGCGACATGCTCAGCACCGGATACATGGTGCTGACGGGGGTACCTGCAGAGTCCGGCGCGGTTACCGACGTGGTCGCCAGTTTCGGCTACATCCGGGAGACGAACTACGGTCGCCTGTTCGACGTCCTGGTCGAGCCCTCGGCGGCCAACCTGGCCTTCACCAGCCTGCCGATCGGCCCGCATACCGACAACCCGTACCGGGATCCGGTACCCACCGTGCAGCTACTGCACTGCCTGGCCAACTGCGCGGATGGCGGCGAGTCCGGCCTGCTCGACGGATTCCGCGCCGCGGCCCAGCTACGGGCCGAAGACCCGGTCGCGTTCGACCTGCTGGCCAGCACGCCGGTCACATTCCGCTATGCGGACGCGACGACCGAGCTACAGGCGACAAGGCCCATGATCGGGCTGAACTCGGCCGGACTGATCCGCGAGGTGCGATACAACAGCCGGTCGCTGGAGCCGGTGCGGCCGCGCTCGGGCGCCTCGCCCGCAGAGGCGGCTGACCAGATGCGCGAGTTCTATGTCGCCTACCGCGCATTCGCGGCCATCCTGCTGCGCCCCTCGCTCACGCTGCGGTTCATGCTCCGGCCTGGCGACTGCATGGTGTTCGACAACACCCGCGTCCTGCACTCCCGCACGGGTTTCAGCGCGGCCGGGCGCCGCCATCTGCAGGGCTGCTACGCCGACATCGACGCGGTCGAGTCGACCGCAGCGGTGCTCGCCCGGAACTGTCACGCTAAGGCCGCACCAGCGCCTCCCGTGCCGGCGCAATGACGCCGCGCGCGAGCGTCACCGAGCCCGAGCGGCCCGCCGCGCGCCTCCACTCCGCTCGATCCAGCTGAGGGTGCCCGCACGCTCGCCCATGGGTGCCTCGTTGCTATCGCTGGACCGGTAGCAACGGGCCACCCATCAGGGCGCGGTCGCCTACCGCGGCGGTTGAGGCCGCCCCGGGGCGGGGTCCCGAGGTCGTGCCCTCCGCAGCCAGCGGTACGCCCCGATGAGCACTGCGACCGCGGTCGCCACCGTCATGGCGATGAAGCCGCCCGCGATCCACTGGGCGGCGCTGAGCGCTAGCGCGGTACGGGAGGTGTCGACGCCGCGGTCGTGGACCAGCCCGGCGATGACCGCGGCCACCGCGTACGCCAGAGCGGGCACCGGGAAGATCACGTAGACGGCGCCGGGCCGCACCGCCAGGGCCGCGGCCACGGTGCCCGCCACGACGGACACGCCGAGGATCAGGCCGGGCTCGGTGCCCGTGAGCAGGGTGATCACCAGGCCGAGCAGCGTTGCACCGATCACCGCGACGACGCCGAGTCGGCCCGGTCGGGTCCCCCACAGCGGACCCGCTGTGGGCGGCTCGCGCCCTGGCGCCGAGCCGCCGCCGCGCGGCGTCGACGCCCCTCCCGACCGACCCGCGTCCGGTCGGGCTCGCGGCATCTGGCCCTGTGGCCCGCGTGATTCCGTCTCGGTCTCCCCGGTTGCTCCGCCGCGGCGCCAGGCGCGCTGATCCCCTCATTCGGGTTCGGGAGCCTGGTTCCAGGCCATGCTGACACAGCGCGGCCAATACCGGGTGATGGCACGGCGGGCCGATAGTCTGCCGTCAAGCGTAAGTGACCGGGTTTTTGCGGCACGTGAGCGGGGAGGCAACCTAGGTGGCCGGTAACCGCGACGGAGCCAGCGGGTCGTGGGCCGGTCGGCCCAGCCGGAGCCCGCGCGGTCCGCAAGCCGCGGGTCAGCCTGCGCCGGGTGCCCAAGCCTCAGCCGGACGGTCGTCGGGCCAGACCGGGCAGAGCCAGACCAGCCAGAACCAGCAGCGGCCCAGCCAGCCAAGCGGCGGCCGGGTGGCGCTGGCACCCCGGCCCCCTGGGCGACCTGGTGGCCCCGCCGCCCGCCCGCTACCTCGCCGGCCGGGTGGGGCGTACATCGGGACGTGCATCCTCGCCGCGCTGACCCTGGTGGTGAGCGGGTTTGCCTTCCGGATCGTTCGCGCCGTGGCAGGTATCGGCAGCTCGGACGCGATCGCCAGCGGACCCTCGACCGGGGCACAGAACATCCTGCTGATGGGGATCGAGAGCCGCCGGTACTGGAACGGCGCCATCCTGCCCCCGAACATCCTGGCCCAGCTCCACGCCGGAAGCGCCCAGGCGGTCGCGAACGGCGTGGGCGGAAACGACACAAACACACTGATCCTTATCCATATCTTTGCCGGCGGGCAGCGGGCCGTCGGTTTCTCGATCCCGCGCGACGACTGGGTTCAGTTCGCCGACACGATCGGGCCACAGCAGCAGGGCAAGATCGACCAGGCGTACGGGGTCAGCATGTTCTATCGGGAGCAGCAGCTGAGCCAGCAGAGCCCCGGTATCAACCCAAACACCCTGGCAACAGAGGGGAACGAGGCCGGACAGGCCGCCGCCGTTGCTACCGTCGAGCAGCTCACCGGCGTCCGCATAGACCACTTCGCCGCTGTGAACCTCTACGGGTTCTACGAGATCGCCAGGGTGCTGGGCGGCGTGGAGGTCTGCCTGAACCACGCGGTCGACGACCCGAACTCCGGGGCGGACTTCCCGGCCGGTTATCAGCACCTGGACGCCGCACAGGCGCTGGCGTTCGTCCGCCAGCGCGACGGGCTGCCCAACGGCGACCTAGACCGAACCCACCGCCAGCAAGCGTTCCTGGACTCGGTCATGCATCAGCTACGGAGCGAGGGTGTGCTCAGCGACCTCACCAAGATCCAGGCGCTAATCAATGTTGCCCGGCAGTACGTCATCACCGACGCCGGCTGGAACCTGCTCGACTTCGCCGCTGAGGCCAGGAACCTGACCGGCCCGCACCTGGTGTTCTACACGCTGCCGATTGCCGGCTACACCACAGTCGACGGCCAGGACGCCAACGCTGTGGACCCCGGCTACATCAGGAGCATCGTCCACGCGACGTTCTACCCGAAACCTACGCCGGCGGCCAGCCAGTCAACCTCTATTGATACCCACGACACCACTGTGGACGTCTTCAACGGCGGCCAGATCAACGGCCTTGCTCACCAGGTGTCGGCTGCCCTGGTCTCGGCCGGGTACCGGCCAGGACAGATCGGCAACACCAGCCTGCGGGCAGCAACCGCGGTCTTGTACGGTCGCGGCGCGCAGCCTGAAGCCACCCAGATAGCCCGGCTGTTCAGCGTGTTGGCGGGTGCCGATGCCGCCGTGCCGGCCGGGCATGTCCAGATCCTGCTGGGCGCGGACGCCAGCGCGTCGAGCCTCAGCGCGATCAGCACGTCGGGTTCGTCACCCTCGGGCGTCATCCCGTCCACCGGCCCGCAGGGCGGGGCGGTCGCCGCCAAGAACGGCATACCCTGCGTCAACTGACCACAGCGGGATCAGCCCGGCGGACGACGCCACCCGGCTGGCTGGGCCGCCGGGCGCAGGTCAGCTGCCCTCCGCGGGCTGCCGATCCCGCAGCCAGACCATCAGCCGGCCGCTCTCACCGGGCGCCTCGGCGCGCCGCTCCTCGATCCGGTCTAGCCGGTAACCGAGCTTGCGTGCGACGGCGGCACTCGCCGCGTTGGCGGCATCGCAGTGGATCTCAACCCTGATCACGCCCGGCAGTGCCAGCGCCACCGCCGTCATCGCCTCAGCGGCCAGCGTCGCGTAGCCGCGCCGCGCCTGACCGGCCGCGATCCAGTAGCCCAGCTCGATGCTCTGCCCGCTGTCCCGCAGGTGCAGGGCAATCTCCCCCACCAGCGTGCTGTGGTCGGCCGTCAGCACGGAGTAGACGTAGCCGAGCCCAGACTCCCAGTTGTGGTCCGCCTCGGCGACCCTGACGAGCTGGTTGCCGCGCTCGGCGGCCTCCGGCGTGGCCCAGGGCATCCAGGGCCGCAGATGCTCCAGGCTGGCGCTCACCGCGGCCGCGATCGCACTCGCGTCCGACGCTCGGACACGGCGCAGGATGAGCCGCCCGGCGTCGACCCGGTCAGGCGGTCCGGCGGCAGGCGTGGGCGGCATCGCTCCATCGTAAGGACGGCTGGCACACGCTCGCACACTGGCGAACCGGGCAGGGCCGCGCGAGGATATCTCGATGATCGATCCCGCATTCCGCCCCGATCTCTACCAGGGAACGGCCCGCGCCTATGACGAGTTCCGGCTGCCCTACCCGGCGGAGCTCATGGCCGACCTCGCAGACCGGACCGGTGCCGACGGGACCGGCAGGCTGCTCGATCTCGCCTGCGGACCGGGCACCGTAGTTTTCGCGCTATCCAGCAGGTTCGCTGAGATCTGGGCCGTCGACCAGGAGCCCGACATGATCGACTTCGCCCGACACAAGGCCGACGATGCGGGTGTCGCGGCCCGGATCAGGTTCCTTGTCTGCGACGCAGCGGAGCTATCCGCCCCGGCCGGTCACTTTGACCTGGTCACGATCGGGAACGCGTTTCACCGGCTGCCCCGCACCGTCGTGGCGCGCGCGACCCTGGGCTGGCTGCGGCCCGGCGGTTTCCTGGCCCTGCTGTGGGGCGGCTCGCCTATGGTCGGCGACGCGGCCTGGCAGCACGCCATGGCCGCCACCATGCACCGATGGCAGCACCGGCTGGGTGCACAGGCCCGGATCCCGGCCAGCTACCAGGCGGACCGCGGCGCCCGGCCTGACCAGCACATCCTGGCCGGGGCGGGCTTCGAGCTGGCTGGCCGGTACTCGGTCACCCTCTGCCACGACTGGACGGCGGATGAACTGACTGGGTTTGTCGCCTCAACATCGGTCCTGTCGGCCGCGGCGCTCGGCGAGCACGCAGCTGAGTTCGACGCTGACCTGCGCCGCGAGCTAGCCGCCTGCCAGCCGGACGGCCGGTTCAGCCAGCACACCGACGTGGCATACGACCTGGCGCGACGGCCGCACTGACCTCGTCCGGTCAGTGGTCGTCCCAGTGCCCTTCGTGGGCCGCGTGCCGGTGTCCGTCGTGCACGTAGTCGGTGTGATCCCCGTGCGGCACCGCTACGTGGCCGCAGTCCGGCCCGTGCTGGTGGGTGTGAGCCTGGTGCGGAACGTGAGCGGTCTCCACGCATTCGTCGACGTGATCACCGTGCGGGTGATGGACATGGCCGTCATGTGCGTAATCGGTGTGATCACCGTGCGGAATCGCCACGTGACCGCAGCCCTCCCCGTGGGCGTGCTGATGGCCGGTATGTGTCGGATGCTGAAGCGTGTCCGGCATCGGACTCGTCCTCTCTGCGCCGGGACTGACCCGGCATGAACATAGTGCGAATAATGCATGCTCGCGCTGGCCTACCTAGGCTTGTGTGCCCAGCAACTCCGACGGCACTCCGGCGGGGCCCGCCCAATGCGGGCGACTCGAAGAGCGGGCGAATGCATGATGGAAACGATGACCGAATCCGGGCTGATCCGCACGTCGGTCGCCATTGTGGGCGGCGGGCCGGTCGGCCTCGGCTTAGCTGTCACCCTCGGCAAGGCAGGGATACCGTGCGTGCTGCTGGAGCGCTCGCACAAGCCGTCGGCGATCCCGAAGGGACAGAACCTGACGGCGCGGAGCCTGGAGCATTTCTACTTCTGGGACTGTGCCGATGAGTTGCGCGCCGCCTGTCTCCTGCCGAAGGGATTCCCGATCGGCGGGATCACCGCGTATGAGAGTCTCGCCGGCCAGTACTGGTACGTTCCCCCAGGTCGCGAGGCGGTCGGTGACTTCTACTTTCAGCGCCACGAACGGCTGCCCCAGTACCTGACGGAGGCGGTGCTGCGCAGCCGGATCAGAACGCTGGGTTCCGTGGTCACCCTGTTCGGCTGGTCGGCGACCGACATCAGCACCAATGACGACGTCGTGCGGGTAACGGCGCAGCCGGACTCCGGCTCGGCGCGCTGCGCGATCGAGGCCGGGTACGTCGTCGGTTGCGACGGCGCACATTCGACCGTCCGTGAGCGGGCGGGCATCGCGTGTGGCGGCGCGGACTTCGACCAGCGGATGGTGCTGGCCGTCTTCCGGTCGCCGGAGCTGCAGGCTGGCCTGGAACGCTTCCCGGCCCGGACGACGTATCGAGTACTGCATCCGGAGCTCAATGGTTACTGGTGGTTCTTCGGGCGAGTTGACCCGACCGATACGTGGTTCTTCCACGCTCCCGTACCGAAAGGCGCGACGACCGAGAACCTCGATACGCATGCCGTGATCGAACGCGCCGCCGGGTTCCCGATTGCCTGCGACTTCCAGCACGTTGGGTTCTGGGACCTGCGCGTCGACATCGCCGACACCTACCGCCGCGGCCGCGTGTTCATCGCCGGGGACGCGGCGCACAGCCATCCACCCTATGGTGCGTACGGCCTCAACACCGGCCTGGAAGACGCTGTCAACCTCGGGTGGAAGCTTGCTGCCGTGCTGCACGGATGGGGCGGACCGCGACTGCTCGACAGCTACACCGAGGAGCGACGGCCGATCTTCGTCGAGACGGGGCAGGCGATTACAGACGGCATCGCGAGGGACCGTGATTTCCTCGCGCGCTACACTCCGGACCGCGACCGCAACGAATTCGAGCAAGCGTGGGGCGGCCTGACATCGGGAGAGACCCCGACTGCGGCGTATGAGCCCCACTACGAAGGCTCGTCCATCGTGTGGGGACCGGCCGACTCGACGTGCGGTGTCCGGGGCCGACACACCTTTGAGGCCCGGGCCGGACACCACCTGGCTCCCGCGCCGCTGTCCTCGGGAGGCAACGTCTTTGAGCAACTAGGACGCTCCTTCACGCTGGTTGCCTTCGGCGCGGACCAGCGACCGCTCACGAGATTGCAGGCGGCGGCCCAGGAGCTCCGGATACCGCTGCGGGTTGTAGCCGACACGTCCGACGCCTCCCGTACTGCCTACGGGAGCCGCTACATTCTGGTCAGACCCGACCAGTACGTCGCGTGGATAGGGAACCAGCTGCCGGTGAGTTCGGCCGCGCTGCTGCGCCGGGTGGCGGGCAGGACCGGTAGGGATGCGACGCATGCCTAGGCGGCGATCAAGGACACGCGAGCCGGCCGAGCTCCCACCGGACCGAGCCGTGCCAGCGGCACGGTTAGCATCGTGAGGGCCTGGGATGCTGCCACGAGCGGCGAAAAGGGGTAGAAAGGTCTGAAACCTGCTGGGCCGTCTGCTGAGTTCGGGGGCGAGAAGGCGACCACTATGAACGATGACACGAGCGGCATGACCGCGGTGGCGTGCGCGCCCGAGCCGAGGGGGATACGACTTAAGGTCCCGTTGCTCCGCCGTCCCGCTACCCTCGGTGGCCGGCTCGCACTCATCGCCGCCAACCTCACCTGCGTAGCGCTGTTCGTCGCCTTCCCGCACGGGCACGGAATGGCGTTCGGCCCGTACCGGATCGATCTGGACGTGTACCGGATTGGCAGCCGAGCCTGGCTCGACGGCAGGTACCTCTACGGCCGGCTGCCGCTCACGATGTCTGGCTCCAAGCTGCCGTTCACCTATCCGCCGCTGGCGGCGGTCTTCCTGTCCCCGCTGGCACTCGTCCCGATGGCAGTAGCGAGCGCCGGCCTGACCTTGGTCTCTGTTGGCCTGCTGGCGCTGGTGCTGCGGGTTTGCCTGCGCAGCATGAACGGGCCAGCCGAGCAGCCGTCCGCCTGGGCAGGCCGGGCGAGCTGGGCCGTCTGGTGGCTGCTGCCGCCGACGCTGCTTCTCGAGCCGGTCCGCAACGATCTCGCATACGGGCAGATCAACATCGTGCTGATGGCGCTTGTGGCGCTCGACTGCCTGACGCCCTCGGCTGCAATTCGGTGGCCGCGTGGCTGCCTCATCGGCATTGCGGCGGCGGTCAAGCTGACGCCGGCGGCGTTTGTGCTGTATTTCGTGGTGCGGCGGGACTGGCGGGCGGCCGGCACTGCGGTGGCGTCCTTCCTGGTCGCCACCGGCGCGGGCTTCCTGGTGGCCTGGCATGACTCCGTGCAGTACTGGACGAAGACCGTGTTCGATGTCAGCCGGATTGGCGGCCTGGCATACGCCGCCAACCAGAGCATCCTCGGCGTCCTGGACCGGCTCGGAATCAGCCACCCCGCGGTGACTGCGGCCTGGGCGGTCGCGGCCGTCATCGTCATCAGCGCGGCCTGGCGTGGCATGAGTCGTGCGCTGGCGGTCAACCAGTACTGTCTCGCGCTGTCCCTCAATGCGCTGGCCGCCCTGCTGATCTCGCCGGTCTCCTGGTCACACCAGTGGGTGTGGTGCGTTCCGGCCTTGCTCGCCCTGGCAGACGCGACGCTGCGGCACCGGGCCCCCGGCCCGGCAGCCGCGACGGCCCTCGGGATCGCGCTGTTCTTCGCCGGGCCGCAGTGGTGGTTCCCCCGCGGCGACCTGCGGGAGCTGGCCTGGCCCGGCTGGGAGCAGGTGGTGGGCAGCGCCTACGTGTTCTTCGCCGCGGCCCTTCTGCTGTACGCCGCGGTCGGGATGCGCGGGCCGGCCGTGAGACCTACCCATCGGGCGGTCGCCTCGGTGACCTAATTTCCGGCCGCGAACGGCGGGGCGGGCGGCTCTCCCCACCAGCTGCGCAGAAACGCGGCCGCGCGGTCGCACGCGCCGATGAGGGGTCCGCTCGGGTGGCTCAGCACCGCCGAGATCATCTCGGTGATTCTGCTGGCCACTGCCGCGAGGACCTGAGCAGTCGTGTCCTCGGGAGCTGATCGATAGCCGAGCACGGCGCCTGCGTTGCACACGAAGTCGGGCAGCGCAGCGATCGCCCGGCCGTGCAGCACTTCTGCTCCCCGTCGTGTGTAGGGCACGTTGGCAGCCGGCGCAATGACGCGCACAGCCGGTGCTAGTGACCGTGCGACCTGACTGCTGATGACGCCTGGGCGCGCGCCGGGGACGATGACATCGGCCTCGGCGTTGAAGAGCTCGGGCGGCGCTGCGACGGGCCGACCGTACCGTGTAATGCAGTCGTCACCGTGGCGGCTGCGCAGTTCCAGCAGCCGCTCGATGTCAAGCCCGGACGGATCCGCGATGCTTCCGGCGACCGTGGACAAGGCAACGACGCGCCCGCCGCGCCGGGTAACCTCGCGCGCCACGCCACCGCCGACCTTCCCGAAGCCTTCGATCGCGGCCGAGCGCCCGTCCCAGTCCCCGCCCGCAGTGGCGTGCAGAGTCGTCTCCGCCGCCACCGCGACGCCGTACCCGGTCAGCAGATCCTCGAAGGGCACGCCATCTACGACAGCGCTCATCGCACCGGGTGCCGCACGATGCTCGCGCAGCGCCGCGAAGTCCGCCTCGAACGTTCCCATATCCGGACCGGTCAGAAACCGGCCCGCCTGGACCAGCGGGCTTATTTCCGCGCAATAGCGGGCCATCCGCGCGGCTCTGTCGGTCCGATCGCGAGGGTCGCCGACGACGCCCGCCTTCGCGCCGCCGACCTGCGCGCCGAAAGTCGCGTACTTGTAGGTCATCGCGCGCGCTAGCAGGGCAACCTCGGCCACCGTGACGTCCGGGGCCAAGCGCGTTCCGCCGGCCGAAGTCTGGGCGCCTGGCAGATCGAACACGATGAAGCCGGGCACTGACTGCAACTCGACGGTCTCAGGTTTTGACGGTGTGCGCTCGTCACGAACCTCAGCCGTCATGGTGGGCTCCGCCTATCTACGGTCGCTGACTGACGACATCTGCTCTTGCACGCGATGCCAGCTAGCAATATGTCCCAAGTCCCACACGGTCGTGAAGGCCGGCGCCACAGCGACTCAGCCGAGCACCTGGCTAGGCTGCGGGCGTTTCGGCAGTCAATGCTGACCGCTAGCGCCACCAGGGCCTGCGACGCAGGGCCGCCAGCCGCGAGGCGGGGCCGGTCACGTCTGCGGCGTGTCTTTCCAGGCGGTCGAGGTGCAGGCCGACCCACAGCGCGTCTTCCCGGTAGGCTCCTGGTCCGCCGCACAGCGCGCTTGCGTCAGCGGCGACGGCGCTCGGTGGTAGCGGCACCAGGGCCGTCTCGGTCGCTGTCCTGGGTGGCCTGCCCACCTGTGCGGCCAGCCCTTCGTAGAAATGGGCCAGGCCGGACACCTGACGGCCCAGCGCGGCGTGCAGCCCGTGGTCGTCGTCATGCGGCTCGGTCCTGGCCGGCAGGCTCGCTATCGAGTGCGCGGTGAGCTGCAGTTGCAGCGTCGCGCCGACCAGCGCCCATAGGTCGGTTTTTGTCAGCCGCTTGGAGCCCTGCTCGGTTAGGTAACCTCGGACAGCGTCGTCCAGCCGCGCGCCGGCCGCGATGGCCGTGACCGCACGGGTCGGCCGGGCCGACCGGATTCCCAGTGCCCAGTCCACCGCCTCACGGAGGTAGGACGCTCCCGCCCGGAACGCGTCGGCGAGGTTGTCGCCCATGACTGATGCGACGCCGCGTGGCCAGAACAGAAAGCCCACCGCCAGACTGACCCCGCAGCCGATCGCGACGTCCTCGACGCGCAGCAGCCCGACGATCCAGCCGGCCGGCATCAGCAGGTTGAACAAGACGACGAGGAAGATCGTGAAGGCTGCCTGACCGACCGCGAACGGGGCGGTCCCTGGCGTGTACGCGGTCACGAGAACGGCGAATGGAAGGATGATCCACAGGGTGGTCGGGTTGGTGCCGATGGCTACCAGTAGCGCGGCGCCCACGACGAAGCCGACGGCCGTCCCGACCAGGGCTCGCACCGCCGTCGCGCCGGTGGCCGTCGCGCTCGTGCGCAGCACCGCCAATGTGCCGAGAACCACCCAGAACGCGTGCTCCACGCCGCTGACCTTGGCTACCGCTACCGCGGCGGCTATCGCGATAGCGCCGCGCAGGCTGTTGACAACCCACACAGACCGCAGGCTGGCGTCTGCGGCGACTATCCCAGCAAGCCGCTCCGGGTTGCCGACCCAGGATGGCTGGTCGTCGGCCTCGCCGTCCGGCAGGCCGGCCAGCCAGCGCCGGCGTTCCGAGGTGAGGGCGGCCGGCTTAGACAGCCGCGCAGCGACCATCGCCTCGCTCATCGCCGCCGCGACGGCGCCACCGAGAGCCTGGGCGCGGAAGGCTTTGGTGGCGGTCTGCACGCCGGTTACCGGATCGTGGGATAGCTGCTGCAGGCGCGCGGTGCTGGCGAGGCGCGCCTGCCAGATCTGCTCGGCGTTCATGGTGACGTGCTTGCCGGACAAGACCGCCGCCACCCGGCGAAGGCCGTCGGCGTACAGAGCCAGCAA
Source organism: Streptosporangiaceae bacterium (assembly GCA_030040815.1). Next base: position 4,153 of record JASHSZ010000493.1, on the reverse strand, counting down.
CTCCCTGTCAGCCTCCGCGGCGGCCGACAGGTCCATGTAGCCATCAGGCGCCTCGGTCATGAGTTCCGCGCACCACTCCAGCAGGTGGACCAGGTTGGCGACGGCTTCGTCGGCGCTGGCCAGCCCTATCGGCCGGTACGGCGTGGCGACGAACGCGTCCTGCAAGTCGCGCCTGGCGTCCGAGACGTCCTGCTGATCGGTCCCGGTGACGGCACCGTGGCGCGCCGCGTCGAGGTAGCTGGCCAAGGTGCTGGCCATCGCGGCGGTCTGCGCCCGCAGCCGGTCGCCCGGGGGCTTCGACGCCAGCAGCACCACTGCCAGCGTGCTGGCAGCCGACGCGAGCCACCAGCCTGCGAGGCGCGACGGCAGCGTGCTCACAAATCCGCTCGATGCGACCGGCAGCACGAAAATCAGCAGGCACGCGTTGACGCCGGCCGCGGCGTTGGGACCGACCGAGCCCGCCGCGAACACGGCGAATGCCACGGGGATCGCGCCCACGGCGGCAAGCCACGCCGTGCTGCTCAGCAGCGTCCCCAGCGTCAGCGTCACGCTCCCCGCGACAGCAAGGCCCAGATGCGCGATCGCCTTTTCCCGTCTGCCGCCGCCGAAAGCGGTCAGGACGAGCGTCCCGAAGCAGCCGAACACGGCGAACAGGGTCAGCTGCGCATCGCCGATGACCTTGAGCGAGAGCGCGAACACGGTCGGGATGACGAGTACCGCGCGTGCCGCGCGCAGGGCCGCGGGCACCGACCATGTCAGGCCGGCCCCCCGTGGCGGCCACCAGGACCGGGGGTTCATGTGGGCCATTGTCAGCCAAGAGCGCGGTCGAGATTGTACGCGGCGCTGATGAGAGCGAGGTGGGTCAGCGCCTGTGGAAAGTTGCCTTGCTGATCGCCGGTCCGGCCGATCTGCTCGGCGTACAGGCCAAGGTGATTTGCGTGCGTGAGCATCTTCTCGAACGCCAGCCTGGCCTCTTCAAGGCGCCCGGCGCGGGTGAGTGCCTCGACGTACCAGAACGAGCACGCCGAGAAGGTGCCTTCCTCGCCGCGGACGCCGTCGGGGCTAGCCTTCGGGTCGTATCGGTAGACGAGGGAGTCCGACACAAGGTTCGCGGTCAGGGCGTCGAGAGTCGACAGCCACTTCGGGTCGGTCGGCGAGATGAACTTGACCAGCGGCATCAGCAACACGGAGGCGTCCAGGACATCGCCGCCTTCGTACTGGGCGAACGCCTGCAAGCGTGCTGACCAGCCGCGGTCCATGATCCGCCGGTAGATGGCATCGCGGGCCGCCCGCCAGCGCTCCAGGTCCGCTGGCAGGCCGCGGCGCACGGCCAGGCGGATCGCCCGTTCCAGCCCGACCCAGCACATCAGCTGGGAGTATAGGAACTTCTTCGGGCCACCACGAGTCTCCCAGATCCCTTCGTCGGGCCGGTCCCAGTGGTCGCACAGCCAGTCCGTCCGGGCGATGATCACGTCCCATCGGGCGCTGGAGATGGGCTGGTGCCAGCGGTCGTAGAGGTAAACGGAGTCCATCAGCTCGCCGTAGATGTCGAGCTGAAGCTGCTTGGCTGCGGCGTTGCCGATCCGCACGGGCCGCGAGCCCTGGTAGCCGGCCAGATGAGGCAGTTCCCGCTCGGGCAGTTCGGTGCGCCCGTCGATGCCGTACATCACCTGCACCGGGCCAGAGAGACTTCCTTCGCTCACGGTGGCCTGCTCGAGGATGAACTGCATGAATGCGTCGGCCTCGCTGGTGAATCCGAGCCGCAGCAGCGCATAGACACAGAACGCCGCGTCGCGGACCCACACATACCGGTAGTCCCAGTTGCGCTCCCCGCCAATTTGCTCAGGCAGGCTGGTCGTGGGCGCGGCCACGATGGCACCGGTCGGCGCATAGGTCAGCAGCTTGAGCGTCAGGGCTGAGCGCTGCACCGTCTCCCGCCACCTGCCTCGGTACTGCGAGGCGCGCAGCCACCTGCGCCAGAAGTCGATCGTGGCCTCCCCCAGTTCCCTTGCCTCCGCGCCAGGGCATGGCTGTGGCGCGGCACCGCCGCTCGCCTCGTCCAGCGCGAATACCGCCGACTGTCCCTCCGCCAGCGTGAAATCGGCCGTCACGTCGCGGTCGTCATGCTCGACCGGCACCGTCGCGGTCAGGCTCACCGTCAGGCTGGATGCCGCGAATATGACGCCGGCCTGCGTCTGAGTGAGGGTGTGCGGGTCATTCCCATAGCCAAACCGCGGCGCGATTCGCGCCCGGAACGGCATGGACCCCCGCACGCACAGCACCCGCCGGATCAGCCGGTGCCGCTGCGACTCCGGGTCTCCGCCGACCGGCATGAGGTCCTGGACCTCACCTACGCCCTCGTCGGTGGAGAAACGAGTGATCAGCACGTTGGTGTCGGGCAGGTAGAACTGCCCGGTTTTGGCCGGCACCGCAGCGGCCAGTTCAAAGCACCCGCCCCGGTCCGGGTCCAGAAGCGACCCGAAGATGCTCGGAGCGTCGAAAGACGGGCTGCAATGCCAGTCGATGGTGCCGTTGGTCCCTACCAGCGCCACGGTGTGCAGGTCGCCGATCAGCCCGTGCTCAGACACGGGGAGGTAACCAGACCGCCCAACCATGCCGCATTGTTGTCCAGACCGCCGGGCGACCAAACCGACCCCACTACCGAATAAATCCGGCAAACCTCACGACGGGGCGCGAGTAACGCCGGATGGTCCGGCGGACACTAGACAGTGTGAACGCTGTCGTGGTCCGCGTCGCTCATGCGGAATCCCGGTGGGGAGTGGTCGTGACCGGCGAGCCGAGGCCGGACCCCCGGCGAGGTCGGCAAGGCATGCCCGGGTACCTCATCGTGCTCGCCGACGACGCTGGGCATCGGGCCCTGCCGGCCTGGGTGTGGCGGATTAGCCCAGGTGACATCTCGATACAGGACCTCCTAGATCGGCCGGCCGATGACATCTGGACGACGGCCCGCGCTCCCGAGGAACTCGCCGTGAGGCTGGTGGATGCGGCAGGCGGGAGCGTCACCAGCGTCGAGATCTACCCGGTCGCGACGGCGCCCGAGGAGGTGAACGCCGACACCTGCGCCGCGCGAATCGAACTCGGTGCTAGGCACGTCACGGCTCGCCTTGACCAGGGGCTGACATTGGCCGTGGTCGCCGGTGCACCGGTCCGGGTCGACAGCGCGCTGATGGAGCGGCTCGCCGTGCCAGTGCCGGGTGACGACCCAGCCGCGCCGTTCCATGAGCCGGTCGGACGAGGGCACTTCATGAGCGCTCGTCGCGAGGCAACCGTCCTGGACGTCCCGGTCGAGCGTGTCGGCGAGCGGCCTCGATTCGAGCCTCGGAACATGGCGTTCGCGGACGGGCTGGACCGATGGCTCCTGTACGGCCCTGTTCCCGACGAATATTCCGCGGTGGTCGAGGACTCGTGCGCGAAGCTGTCGTCGGCGGTTCCCGCGCCATCCGGCGTCGGGGCCTTGATGCAGACGGTCTTCGCGGACGACTTCCGCGGCGCTCCGGTGGTGTTCCACGGGGAGTTCCGCACCGAGAACGTCGCGGGGAGCGCCGGGCTGTGCCTGCGGATTCTGTGGCGCGGAAAGGAACCCGACCGCGAGCAGGAGCGTGTCGTCGTTGCGGCCGGCAGCTTGGACTGGTCCGGCGACGAGATCTCCATCGTGGTTCCGGCAGACGCCGACATGATCCGGTTCGGCATCAACCTGACCGGCAGCGGCCGAGTCTGGCTGCGGAACCCGGAGCTGCGACGCGACGATGCCTGACATCCGCGACGGTGAGCTTGTCCTGCTGGCGCGCGACGGCGACCAGGTGGCGTTCCGGCTGCTCGTCGAGCGGCACCAGCCCATGGTCCGGGCGCGGGCCAGGCAGCTGTGCGCGAATCCAAGCGACACCGACGACGTCATGCAGGAGGCGTTCCTGCGCGCGTTCATCGGGCTGGGCCAGTTGCGCGACCCCGACCGCTTCGCCGCCTGGCTGGGGGGCATCACCGCGAACATCTGCCACGGCCTGCGGCGTCGCGACGAGCCTGCGCTGCTGCCCGACTGGCCGGAGCCACTGCATCCGGCCGCCCACGACGGCGTGCCATCGGTGGACGACATCGACCGCGCGGACGCGGTGCGCGCCGCGATGGCAGAACTTCC
>JASHSZ010000062.1 GCA_030040815.1 Streptosporangiaceae bacterium | reverse complement strand
CAATAACACCCGCTTCGACCAGATCAAACGGCACTACTACACCACGCACCCACAGCTGAACCCGTCCCGGATCGTGCCGGACGGACCGCTGCTCGACTGGACCGCGCCGGCCGGCCGGGACCGGCTCGCCGGCCGCTGACCGCCGGATGCCGGCCGGGGTAACGTGACGACGTGAGGCAGTATGCGGAGGCAGCGGGCCTGGTCGAGCGGTCGGCGGCCGCGTTCGTCCGCGGCATCCCTGACCCGCTGACCGACGATGGGTACTTCGGGCCCGCCAGCGTGGCGTGGCGGATCAGCGGCGACCTGTCCGCGCCCGTGGCCGGGCTGCGCGCGCTGCTGATCCAGGCGCTGCACCCGCTCGCGATGGCCGGCGTCGACCAGCACAGCGACTGGCGGGCCGATCCGGTGGGCAGGCTCGCCGCGACCTCTGCCTACCTGGCAGTCACGACTTTCGGGGAACGGGCTAGCGCGGGGCGCGCGGCCGCTCGGGTGCGGCGGATCCATGACCGGGTCCGGGGCGTCGACCCGGTGACCGGCCAGGAGTACTGCGCCAGCGACCCGGCGTTGCTGGTGTGGGTGCACGCAGCCCTGGTCGACTCGAACCTGGTCGCGCGCGCCCTGTTTGGCACCCCGCTGACAGCCGACGAGGCCGATCGCTACATCGAGGAGATGGTCGTCGCGGCCGAACTGGTCGGCGTGCCCGCTGCGCTGGTGCCCGACAGCGTGGCCGAGCTCGACCGCTACTTTGACCGGATCCGGCCGCAGCTGCGCTGCACGCCGGCCGCCCGCGAGGCCGCGTCGTACCTGCTCGACCCGCCCGGACTGGACGACGAGGTGGCCGAGATCTGGCGGGACATCCGGGAGGCCGTGCTCGTCTCGCTGCCCGCCTGGGCGGCCGAGAGCTACGGGTACCGGGCGCCGGACCTCACCGCCAGCCGCCGGGACGAGATCCGGCAGGCGCTCGGGGTGCTGGACGCGGTGTTCCTGGGCGAGCCCGGCGTGCTGGAGGCCAGGCAGCGCATCACCCTGCGGATGCGCGCACGCGCGGGCGGTTCGGGGGGCCGTCCGGCCGGGCCAACAGCAGCATGAGGCGCTCGCTCCGGGTACCCGCGGCGGTGATGGCGGGTGCTGTCGCGACCGCGACAGCGGTGGCCCTCGTGCGCCGGCGCGTCGGTGCGCTCCGGTTCCGGCGCGGGGTCGCGGCCGCCCAGCTGGCGCTGCGCGGCGGGCTCCGGTATGCGGGCAGCGCGCCGCGGCTTTTCGCCGTCGCCGGCGAGCAGCGGCAGCAGCTGCGCACCGACCTGGCGATGCGCACGGCCGATGACATCACCGCCACGCTCGGCACGATGAAGGGCGTCATGGTGAAGCTCGGCCAGATGGCCAGCTACGTCGATGAAGGCCTCGCGCCGTCGGTCCGGCGCACTCTCAGCAGGCTGCAGGACAGCGTGCCGCCCATGAGCCCCGAGCTGGCTGCCGGCGTCATCGCCGACGAACTCGGCGCCCCGCCGGACCAGCTGTTTGCCCGCTGGGACCCCGAACCCATCGCCGCCGCGTCGATCGGCCAGGTGCACCGTGCGATCACGGCTGACGGGCTCGCCGTCGCCGTCAAGGTGCAGTACCCCGGCATCGCCGAGATGATGGCCGCGGACCTGGACAACGTGTCGCTGCTGCGCCGGATGCTCCGGGTCACCGCGCCGAGCCAGGACGTGGACGGCCTGGTCGCCGAGCTGCGGGAGCGCGTCCTCGAAGAGCTCGACTACCGGCGCGAGGCGGCGAACCAGCAGCGGCTGCATCGCTATTTCACCGGGCACCCCACGATCGGCGTGCCCGCCATCGTCCCGGAGCTGTCGACCCGCCGGGTGGTAACCAGCGAGCTGGTGACCGGGGCCCGCTTTTCCGACGTGCTGGGCTGGGATCAGCACGAGAAAGACCAGGCCGGAGAGACTCTTTACCGTTTTGTCTTCCGGAGCCTGTACGAGGTGCACGCGTTCAACGGCGATCCGCACCCCGGCAACTACCTCTTCCACGGTGACGGCAAGGTCACCTTCCTGGATTTCGGCATGGTCAAGCACTTCACCGACACCGACCTGCTGCCGCTGATGGAGATGGCCCGCACGCTATGCGTGGACGGCGACCCGGCACGGTTCCGGGCCAGCCTGGAGGAGGCCGGCTTCCTGGTGCCGGGCGCGCCGCTGAGCGACACCGAGATCGTCGACCACCTGGCCGTGTTCTACCAGCTCATCCGCGAGTCCGCGGCCGTGACGGTAACCGGGGAGTACGCCTCCGCCGTGGTGCGCCGGTTCTTCGACGTGCGCAGCCCGGTCGCCCAGTACGCCCGGATACCCCGGTCCTACGTGGTGCTGCAGCGGATCAATCTCGGCCTGTTCGCCCTGCTCGGAGAGATGCAGGCGACAGCAAACTGGCGGGCGATCGCCGAGGAGATCTGGCCTTTCATGCAGGCGCCGCCCAGTACCCCGATTGGCGTGGCAGAGGAGTCCTGGCTTGCGGCCCGGCCGTCGCTCGCCGCGCTGCGGGCCTAGGTCGACTGTCCTGCGTTGGTAGGGTTGCGAGCGAGCTTCGGCACAGCGCGAAGGTTGCTGTGGCGAATCAGATATATCGGATTCACCTCACGGAACTGGACGGTAGCGACGTGAAGGTCCTGATCACCGGCGGCGCCGGGTACATCGGCAGCACGGTCGCATCGGCCTGCCTCGACGCCGGCCTCACGCCGGTAGTCCTGGACAACCTGGTCACCGGCCGCCGTGAGTTCACCAGCGGCCGGGAGTTCTACGAGGGCGACATCGCCGACGGCGCCCTGCTGGACAAGGTGTTCGCCGAGCACCCCGACATCGAGGCGGTCGTGCACTGCGCGGCGCTCATCATCGTGCCCGATTCGGTGTCCGACCCGGTCCGCTACTACGAGTGGAACGTGACCAAGAGCCTGGAGATGCTCCGGCACCTGCTTCGCAACGGCTGCCACCGGCTGCTATTCAGCTCCTCGGCCGCGATCTACCAGGCGAGCGAGGGCGGCAGCGTGGACGAGGACTCACCCATCGTCCCGCTCAGCCCCTACGGGCGTACCAAGGCCGTCTGCGAGGGTATGTTCGCTGATGTCGCCGCGGGCACGCCGCTCCGGGTGCTGTCGCTCCGCTACTTCAACCCGATTGGCGCCGACCCCAAGCTCCGCACCGGCCCGCAGGATCGCCTTCCGTCGCACGTGCTGGGCAAGCTGATCGAGGCGCACAAGTCGGGCGAGTCATTCCGGATCACCGGCACGGACTACCCGACGAGGGACGGTTCGGGCATCAGGGATTACGTGCACGTCTGGGATCTCGCCGCCGCCCATGTGGCCGCGCTGAGGTCGTTCGATGCCGTACTGGACGGCGCGCCGGCGCTCGCCATCAACCTCGGGACCGGGGCGGGCACCACGGTCCGGGAGCTGGTGGCGGCCTTCAACGGCGTGGCGACCCCGCCCGT
>JASHSZ010000492.1 GCA_030040815.1 Streptosporangiaceae bacterium | reverse complement strand
CGCCAGATCCGGCTGATCGACGACCTGGAGCAGGGTGAGCAGGATCCGGACCGACTGTCCAGCTTGTTCCAGATGGACCACCTCGCCACCCGAATGCGCCGTAACTCGGAGAACCTTCTGGTCCTGGCCGGCCACGAGGCCACCAGGCGATGGAACCAGCCGGTCGCGCTGGTCGACGTGCTGCGCGCCGCCGTGTCCGAGATCGAGCAGTACGAGCGCGTCAAGCTCAACGTGCAGCCCGGCATCGCGGTGCGCGGCCACGCCGTCAACGACGTCGTTCACCTGCTGGCCGAGCTGGCCGAGAACGCCACCTCGTTCTCCTCGGCCGAGACGCCTGTCGCCGTCGCCGGTCATCTGCTCTCCAGCGGCGGTGTGCTCCTGGACATCACCGACCAGGGCGTCGGCATGGGCGCCGAGGAGATGGCTCACGCCAACTGGAGGCTGGACAATCCGCCGGTCGTCGACGTGGCCGTGTCACGGCGCATGGGCCTGTTCGTAGTCGCGCGGCTCGCTGCCCGGCACGGCATCAGGGTCCGGCTACGGCCCGCCGCAGCCGGCGGGCTGACCGCGCTGGTCTGGCTGCCGGACGAGGTCATCAGCCATCAGCCTGACGTCAGCCCGCCGGGAACGCGCAGGTTCGAGCTGCCGGGCGGTGGCGCTGTGGCTGGGATGAGCCCAGCCACAGGGCTCGCCACAGGGCAAAACGGCGCCGGAGACGCCGAGCTGTCGCCGGCCGAACAGGAGATCAACGCGGCCCGCATGCCGAGGTTCTCTGCATTGCAGCCGGATTCTCGCGAGCTCGGAAGCGGCCAGCTCGTCAGTGGGTCGGGGCTCGGACCCCGCCGCGTGCCAGGGGCAGGCCCGCATCCCGGCACGGTCGGCCGCGGCGGCCCGGCCAGCACAACACCGCTACCCGCGTTCGGGTCGCCCGAAGCCGAGGCCGACCTCGCCGCGGCGGCTGCCCAGGCTGAGACTGTCGGCGGGGTACCGGCGGACGGCGACGGTTACGGTGATCTGACGGCCGCGGCCGAGCCCGCCGACCAGTTCAGCGTGGCGCCGGTGGCCCGGCCGAGGCCGCTCGGGCCGCCGAGCGTGGTGGGCCAGCAGGGCTTCGGCGCCCCCCAGAGCCCGGCCGGGAGCTTCGGTCTGCTTGGGTCTGGACCGGCTGACACCGGGTCGCCGAGTGGCGTGGTGGTGCCCGCCGCCGAGCACGTTACGACGGAGAACCGGCTGCCCATCTTCGAGGCGGTGGAGTCGGATTGGTTCCGTCGCGGACGCGTTGGCGTCGGGGCCGCGGGTGGACGTGGTGGCCCGACCGCGGTCGCGGCTAGCTCAGATCGCTGGCCCACGCAGCCTGTGCCAGAGCCGGAGGCCACCTGGAGGTCCTCAGCGGCGGACGAAGGCTGGGAAGCGGCAGCGGCCGCGAGTTCGCCCAGCACCGGCGGTACCACCGATGCTGGCCTGCCCAAGCGAGTGCCGCAGGCCAACCTCGTGCCCGGCGCTGTGCCGCCTGAGGCCGTCGAACCGGTCCCGGCCCGGTCGGCGGCGGCGACCAGGGATCGCTTCTCCAGCTTCCAGCGCGGGATCAGGGAAGGCCGAGCGGCCGTCTCACGCGAGGAGGAAACGCCCGATGGGGACGCCGGTTCTCGATAGAGTGACACGATCTTGATTAGCCAGTCATGCTTAGTCTGAGAGCGCGGAACCGCCATGTGGCGGCGCCGCGAGCAGCCACTGCGGCTTTGCGTCTTACAGGACCGGATGCGAACCGCGAGAGGAAGGTGCGCTTGTGAGTCCGCTTGTGCGTCCGGCCCAGGACCTGAACTGGCTGATCACGAACTTCGTCGAGCGGGTGCCATCGGTGGCGCACGCCATCGTGGTCTCGGCGGACGGTCTGCCGATGGCTTTCTCGCACGGCTTCCCGGCGGACCGGGTCGACCAGCTTGCGGCGGTGACGTCGGGCCTGACGAGCCTCACGCAAGGCGCGGCGCGGGTCTTCGAAGGCGGCGCGGTAACTCAGACGGTCGTGGAAATGCAGCGCGGACTGCTGATCATCATGGCGATCAGCGACGGCTCGAGTCTCGCAGTGCTGGCCGCGGCCGATTGTGACATGGGCCTTGTCGCCTACGAGATGGCGCTGCTGGTGGAGCGAGTCGGGAGCGCGCTGACGCCCGAGGTCCGGTCGGGCCAGGTGGGTTGGGCGGAGGGCCGCCGGTAGTGACAGGAGGCTGCCGTGTTTGGCCGCGGTCGCGATGACTGGAATGCGGGCGAGCGCCTGTATCCGGCCGATCGTGACGGCTTCGGCGGGTCAGAACTCGGATACGCTCCGCCACCTCGGGAACCGTGGCTGCACGACTCCAACCCTGCGATCGGCCACGAAGCGAGTTCGCTGGTGCGGCCTTATGCGGTCACGGGCGGGCGGACGAAGCCTCGTTATCAACTGCAAATCGAAGCCATGGTCGCCGCATCCCACTACGAGGCTCGGGATCTGTCGGTGCTCAGCCCTGAGTGCCAGGCAATCCTCTCGTTCTGCCGCGACTGGCGGTCGGTCGCCGAGGTGTCGGCGGTTCTGCATATGCCGCTAGGCGTCGCCAGGGTGCTGATCGCCGACATGGCCATGGAAGGACTGGTCCGGGTACACCAGATCGACCACGCGCAGGGTCGGCCGGACATAAATCTGCTCGAAAGGGTGCTCAGTGGACTTCGGAAGCTCTAGGGTCGCGGTGCCTCGCACCGCCGAGAACGCGATGACGTCAGTGAAGATCGTCGTCGCGGGTGGTTTCGGCGTAGGCAAGACCACGTTCGTGGGCTCGGTATCGGAGATCACGCCCCTTACCACCGAGGCCGTCATGACCACCGCAAGCACCGATCTGGACGACCTGAGCCACACCCCCGACAAGACCACGACAACGGTGGCGATGGATTTCGGCCGCGTTACCCTCGATGCGGGCCTGATCCTGTACTTGTTCGGAACACCTGGCCAGCATCGGTTCTGGTTCATGTGGGACGACCTGATCCAGGGCGCCATCGGGGCGGTCGTGCTGGTGGATACGCGTCGGCTGGC
>JASHSZ010000491.1 GCA_030040815.1 Streptosporangiaceae bacterium | reverse complement strand
CGGGCCGACTACGTGGGACCGCCTCGTCCCTGGAGTAAAGGCCCAGATCTGTCGGCTACTCGGGTGTGCGGTGCGGCGTGATGAGGTACTTGCTGCCAGTGGCCATCCGGGCATAAGCAGCGACGGCATCTGCCTGCAGGGCCTCTTGCAGGGACAGTCGGCCGGCGTAGTTGGTGGCGAAGGTAGTCGTGAGGCCTGCCGCGACCCGCGCGCGCATGGCAGCGACCGTTGCCGGGCCTGCCTTGCGTAGGAACGGGGTGAGCAGCCAGCCGCCGACGCCCCAGGCCATGCCGTAGCCCCGGGTCAGCTCGGTCGGGCCGCGGTCGAGTCCGCCGTAGATGTAGACCTGCTTGTGCGTCGCGGAGCCGTACCGGCTGAACGGCTGATCCCCACTCAGCGCGGCCTCCATGCACGTCAAGATGCGGCTGGCCAGCTGCCCGCCGCCGACAGCATCGAAGGCGATCGTCGCCGAGGTTTCCTTCACTGCCGTCGTCAGGTCGGCCATGAACGTGCCGGCCGTGGAGTCCAGCACGTGCCCGGCGCCCTGGCCAGCTAGCAGACTCACCTGATCGGCTGATCGGACGATGTTGACCAGCGGAATGCCGTCTTCGATGCACACCCTGTTGAGCATCTGTCCGAGGTTCGACGCGGCCGCGGTATGGACGATCCCAGCGTGGCCCTCGTCGCGCATGGTTTCGACCATCCCCAGCACCGTCATCGGATTGACGAAAGCGGACGCCCCGGCCACCGCGCCGACCCCGTCCGGCAGAACCAGGCACGCCGCCAGGTCAGCACACCGGTACTGGGCGTACATCCCGCCGCCGGCCACCGCCACGGTCGCGCCGAGCAGCCGCCGGGCCGCCTCCGACGAACCCGCTCTGACCACAGTGCCCGCCCCTTCATTGCCAGCCGGGAGCGACTCGCCGGCCCTGGCCGCCGCCGCACGCGCCGCAGCCGGCGGCAGCGGAGCGGTGACAACCGGCCGCTCGGCCGTGCCGCCGACAGCGGCCTTCCCAAGATCGGCGCCCGCGAACAGCAGGCCTAGGTCCGATGGGTTGATCGGCGCGGCCTCCACCCTGATGACAACCTGATCGGGCCCTGGCACGGGCACATCGGCCAGCTCGAGCGACACCGATACGGTCGCTGCATCAGTCACCAGGGAACGCAGCTGCAACGCCTGCACCGGCACGTCATCGGACACTCTGAGCTCCTCGATCTGGTCCCCGGCCGGCAGCTGGCTCTCGGTCACGCGCCGGTGCGCTCAAAGGTAGGCGCTGAACCAGCTCAGCGCGAGCTCTTGCCGTTGAGCAAGGAGTGCGGTGCCGTGGATCAGCACGGCGACGCGGGTCTACGTGGCCCGCGTCGCCGCGAGGTTATGACGGGCCAGGTGCTAGTCCGGTGCTGGCCGGCTGAAGCTGAGCAGAAGCAGGCCGGTGGCGTAGCACAGCATGGCCACCGCGGTGGACAGCGCCATCGAAAGCGACGCGCTGGCTGCCCCCCCGTCGGCCACGAACCTGGCGCCGTTGAGCGCCGCTGAGGCGATCGCGGCGAGGCCGATCACCGACATCACGATGCTGGCAATGTGCCTAGCGACTATCGACCTCACGACCAGGGCGACCGCAGCGAGCACGATGAGCAGGCCGAGTCCCGCGTGGCTGGCAAGTGACGCTGGTGGGCTGGTGAGTGAGCGGCCGATCGCGCCGAATATCCCGCTGCCCTTGTCGCTGGCCGGGATCGTCGCATAGAGGTTGACCACGACGCCGATCGCGAACTGCACGATCAGCATCGCGAGAAGCCCGAAGGTATTGCCTCGCAGCACCAGCAGCTGTCGGGGAGGCAGGCCCGCGGCGCGGCGCTCCGGAGCGACGCCGCTCAACGCCATTGCCGCCGCCTCCGTCCGCGGATTCAGGTCCTGAATATCAGGATCGGCACGATCATCCAGAGGAAGTTCCCTTGCCCCCGCGTCTCGCCCTGCATCGGATACACGCAGATCCGGGTTCTTCCGATCGGCGCTTGCCACGGAATCCACCTCGCTACCCTTCGATCGGCGCCGCCCGCGGACGCGGACGTCGTCCGGCTGATGGTATCTGTCTTTGGATTATCTAGTCCGTCGGCACGGCGCACGTGCTTTATCAGGAGGTAACTGCCAGCGCACTAACGCCGCGCTGTTGCTGGAGATCGATCCCATATGCCTCGTCCGGGGTCGGCCTGGCCAGTTCGGAGAATGGATTCGCGCCTGGCCAGTATGTCAGCGACCGGCCCTACGCAGCATTCTTGAGGTCTTCCAGCGCTTCGGATGCAATAGCGAGGTCTGCTCTGGACGCCAAATCAGCCCCGAGGCGGGATTGCGCCAGAACCGGGCTGCCATGTCGCAGAGTTTCTGTATCGCCGTTTCTGTGTCGCCGCGGTGCAGCGGCAACCAAGCGTGGCGGGTACGCGGCGCGCTGCGTCGTTGGCCTCACGCGGACCGCCGTGCGCGTGCCTGCCGATCGGCGGCGTGATCATGCCCGGCCGATCGGCAGGCCGTCTCTCATCCGGCTACGCGATGCATGTCCTCGAAGATCGCGATCGCACCGTAGCCGATCGCGGCGATGATCGCGGTTACCACGAGGATCACTACCAGCCGGAGCACCTGTCGCCAGTAAACCACGACGGCGATCGCCGCCAGCAGCACCAGCAGCCGGATGCCTTCCGCATTCTGAATCGCAGCCTGCATTGCTTCCACCTCCCTCCGGCTGCGCGTAGGCGGAGGGCCTTGGCCAGGTGAACCGCCTGGCCAGACGGGCATCTTGCATTCGGCTGCGGGCCGGGTAGCATCATCCCCATCACTAGGCCCATCCTGCTGTGGACTCGGTCCGGTGAGCTGGCACGGTCGATGGCCTCAACATCGGCCGTGCTGTGTTTTGTGACCTCGGCCGCCCCATCCCACCTGCTGGGGCGTACCAGCCGACTACCTCCCCTCTGCCGCCCAACGGCTCCCCGCTCCGGCCTTCGCTGGCCTTACATTTACGGTCTCACAGCGATCGGTATTTGCCAATGGCGTTCGCCAAAGGAATCGGCCATTGTAGTGGCATTTTCCGTCCGATGCACGCGCGGCCGGGGGGCGGTGCCGAGAATTGAGCAGGTTATCGAGCTGCCACGGGGTCCGGATTGGCGGCCTGACAATGGGCGTGTTCGCTATGCGGACAGCTCGGAGCGGTGTACTCTTCCTCCGTGGCAAGTGCCAACGGCGATGGTGAGAGGTCATCTCCGGGCTCTAGGCGTCCCGGCCAGCGGCCGGTGCCTGCTGAGGGTGCCAACCCGACCGTGCGGCAGCGCGAGCTAGGGACTCGGCTGAGGGAACTGCGCACCGGCCTCGGTCTGACCGTCGAGCAGGTCGGCGCGGAGCTGCTGTGCTCGGGCACGAAGATCAGCCGCCTGGAGACTGGAGCACGGCGCGCGAGCCTTCGGGATGTCCGAGACCTGTGCCGGGTCTATGGCGTTGAGGACCCGGCACCGCTCATGGACCTCGCGCGGCAAGCCCGTGAGCCTGGCTGGTGGTCACGCTTCGATGACCTAGACCTCAACCCGTATATCGGTCTGGAGCAGGAGGCTGTGGGCATCACCTCCTACAGCATGTACTACGTGCCGCCGTTGCTGCAGACCGGCGACTATGCGCGCGCAGTCATCCGAGGCATCGGGCGAAAAATGGATCCTCGTGTCCTGAACGACCGGGTTGAGGCTAGGCTGCTACGCCAGCGGCGATTTGACGCTCCGAGCCCGCCTCAGTATCGCGCGCTGGCAGACGAGGCGGTCTTCCGGCGGCAGGTGGGCGGCTCTGCTGTGATGAGGACTCAGCTAGACAAGATCCTGACTTGGGTAGCCCTGGATCGAGGTTCAATTCAGGTGATTCCGTTCAGTGCAGGCGCGCACGCGAGCGCGGACAGCAATTTTGAGCTGCTGGAATTCGGGGACAACTCTAGGCAGGCAACGATCGTCTATGTCGAGGGCCTGGTGGGCAGGCAGATTCTCGAGCGTCCGGCAGAAGTCTCGCGCTACCGCGAGGCGATTGAGTACCTGCGCGACTCAGGCTTGAGCACCGTTGACTCCGCCGCCCTCATCGCCGCAATTCGGGACGAGTACACAAGCTAGAAACCGTCGATCAGTCTTTTCGGCACCGAGGTCAGCAATCAACAACGAAGAGGTCAAAGGAGGTTAGATGCTGCACATGCCCCAGAGTCTGGGCGAACTGTCCTGGCGAGTCGCACGGAAGTGCAACGGCGGCGAATGTGTGAGAGTGGCCGCTCGTGGCGACGAGATCGTAATTGGGTCGTCAAAGCATCTCGACGGTCCTGTCATTGCGTATAGCCGGGATGAGTGGGCGGCATTTGTGGAAGGAATCCGACAAGGGGATTTTGACGATCTTCTGTAGCAGCCGACGCGAGCTGGGGGCGTCCGGCACGTCGGCACGTCCCCCGCTCGGCCCGACGCGCAGGGCTTCGTGAGCGGGCTCGCGAGACTGGCAGCGTTCGCCTTCGTGATCCCAGGCGCATCGCCCGCGCGTTTGGAGTAAAACCCTAAGCGACGTCCGGCTGACGGGCGGTCGCGAAACGCGCGCGCAGCGCGGCCGCTGCGTCCGGCGCGATCTCCCCCAGTACCCGCAGGCGTGCCGCGCCCCCGTCCGGGAACACCTCGAGCCGCACATGCGTCGCCGACGCGCGGCTCGACGAGGAACCGGTGCCTGGTATCGGGTTGCAGCCCGACGCTCGGGAGCAGTTCGGTCCACCGCAGCAAGCTCGCCGTGTCAGACGGGCGCCGGTAGGCGGCCAGCAGCCGTGCCGACGCCGGCGCGTTGCCCGCGAAATACGAAGCGTCGATCTCAATCTGCCGCACCACGCCGACCGCGGCCAGGCCGACCGTCGCGTAGTCGAAGCCGCTCCGCGTGCGGAGGCCGCGACCGCAGGAACGCGGTGTAGTCGGCGCCGCCAGGCCCGCAGAGAGCGCCAAGACACCCTGGGTTCTCGGCGTGCACGAGCAGCAGGCTGCCGAGTTCTGCTACCTGGGCCGCCGCGCGGCGCAGGCCGACGTGGTCGAGCGGCGGGAATTCCGGCACGCCCGAACCGGCCAGGAAGCACTTGAGGCCGCGCACGCCCGCATTCTGGAGGCCGGCGCGATGCCGCTCGTTGCCCGGCACCGCACCACCCCAGAACGCGACGTCGACCCAGCAATGCCCGTCCACCGCCGCGCTCTTGACCTCCAGCGAGGCCGTGTCGATGGTCGGCGGCAGGCTGTTCAGCGGCATGTCGACAATGGTGGTCACGCCGCCGGCTGCGGCGGCCTTGGTCGCGGTCGCGAATCCCTCCCAGTGCGTGCACCCCGGCTCGTTCACGTGCACGTGCGTATCCACCAGGCCTGGCAGCAGCACCTCGTCGGCAGCCAGCCGGTGCACCGGAACACCGCGGAACGCGGTCTCGTCGCTGAAGTCGTACACTCCGCTGACCTTGCCGCCCGTGACCGCGATCAGGGCGGGAACGAGGCCGTCTGGCGTCAGCGCCGGACCAGCCAGCATCAGGTCGGCGTGCTGCCTGACACCGCGCTGGTCACCCGGTGCCCGTCAGGTGCTCAGGCCTGATCGGGATTCGGCCTA
>JASHSZ010000490.1 GCA_030040815.1 Streptosporangiaceae bacterium | reverse complement strand
TAGCACATTTTCACCGGGCGGCCGGTGCGCAGGGCGAGCATCGCGGCGTGCACCTGGACGTGGATGTCCTCGCGCGAGCCGAAGGCGCCGCCGACGCCGGCCAGATGGACCCGGACCTTGGTCTCGGGCAGCCCCAGGCACGGCGCAAGCTGCTCGCGGTCCACGTGCAGCCACTGGGTAGCCACGTACAAGTCGACGCCACCGTCGGCCGCGGGCACGGCAAGCCCGGCCTCCGGCCCGAGCGGCGCCGGATCCTGCATTGCGGTCTCGTAGTAGCCCTCGACCCAGATGTCGGCGGGCGCGTGTTCGGGATCGCCGTGGCGCAGGTGCACGTGCCGCAGCACGTTGCCGAACTCGTGCAGCCTGGGCGCGCCCGGATCCAGCGCCTGTTCCATATCAAGCAGCGGTTCCAGCGGCTCTAGCTCCACGCTGACCAGACGCGCGGCGGCGAGCGCGTGCTCCCGGCTGTCGGCGGCCAGCACCGCGATGGGCTCGCCAGCGAACCGGATCAGTGCATCGGCCAGCACCGGCTGGTCGTCGAAGTTCAGGCCGAACCGGTTCTTGCCCGGCACATCCGCGGCTGTCAGTACAGCCTGGACGCCAGGGCTGCGAGCGGCCGCGCGCACATCGACGCCGCGGACGCGGGCGGAGGGAACCAGGCAGCGGGCGGTGGCGCCCCACAGCATGTCGTCCCGGCTCAAGTCGCTGGCATAGTCGAACTCGCCGGTGACCTTGGGCACGGCGTCATTCCGGACGACGTCGTCCCCGACACCGCCTGGTGCGTGCGCTCGCCGCAGCGTGTCGGGCCTGAGGGCGTACATGGCTGCCACGATTGCAGCCAGGATGCCGCGCCTGCAGGGCCTAACGTCCCCGTTCGCGATTGCGCTCGCCCGGCGGCGCCGACACGCCGCTGGGCCCTAGGTCCCGCACCCGCGGGCCCGATGTCCCTGTGGCCGATGCATCTGTCATGCGTTACTGGGCGTCACGTCGGGCGGCATGGGAGGCTGCGCATGACCACGATCCGGTCCGCCAGCGAGGTAGCGGAGCTCAGCGCCGTGGCGGAGGCAGACTTCAGCTACTACGAGACGGTCAAGGACCTGATCGACGAATGCATCGATCTGATGCTCAACTACCGGCAGAGCGGGCACCCTGGCGGGTCTCGCTCGAAGGTCTACATCATGGTCAGCCTGCTGCTGTCGGGCGCGATGCGCTGGGACATCAGGAAGCCGTGGCTGCGGTTTGCAGACCGCTTCGTGCTCGCCGCCGGTCACACGGTGCCGCTGGTCTATGCCAGCCTGGCGGTGCTCAACGAGAGCCTTCGGGCCAGGTATGAACGCGATGGCGGCGCCGAGTTCGCCTTCCCCGATGCTGGTCGCTGGGCGCTGACCTGGGAGGACCTGCTGAGATTCCGCCGCAACGGCGGCCTGCCAGGGCACGCCGAGATGGCAGGCCAGACGCTGGTGTGCAAGTGGAACACCGGGCCCTCCGGTCACGGGCTGCCAGCCGCGGCCGGCGAGGCGCTGGCGCTGCGGCGGGCCGGAGCGCGCGCGGTCAAGGTATTCGCGATCGAGGGCGAGGGCGGCCTGACCCCTGGCGCGAGCCACGAAACCAAGAACGCCGCCTGGGGATTGGGCCTGGACAACCTCGTGCTGCTGGTCGACTGGAATGACTTCGGCATCGACCCGCGGCCCACCTCGAGCGTGGTTGCCGGAACGCCGGCCGACTGGTTTGCCCCGTGCGGCTGGCGCGTCACCGGAACCGATCAAGGCATGGCGTGGGGCCCGGTGACGACGGCGCTGCTCGAGGCAGGCCGCGGCGACAATCCCGACCACAGGCCGAGCATGGCCTGGTTCCGCACCCTCAAGGGCCGAGGGTACGGGAAGGTGGATGCCGCCAGTCACGGCACGCCGTGGCCCCGCAACGCGCCGGAGTTCTGGGCGGCGCGCCGATCGTTCATGGCCAGGTATGCCGTTACCTACCAAGGCGTGGACGAGCCTGCGCCGGAGGGCGATGACGCGATCGGGGCGCAGTTCGAGGCGAACCTGCGGGTGGTCATGTCGGTGCTGCGGCGCGACCCGGGCCTGGTCGAGTGGCTGTCCGACCGGCTTGTCACCATCGCGCAGAGCGTGCCCGACTCGGTGGCCGGGTTCGCGCTGCCGGCCGGGTCGGACGCGGTGTTCAGCGACCGCCGTATCTTCGACTTCGAGGGCTACCCCGAGCAGATGTGGAAGAAGCCAGGGCAGGTCGCGCCGAACCGGGCCGGTCTGTCGGCCTGGGCGAGCTACGTCAACAGCCTGAGCCGTCGCGAGTACGGGCGCCCGCTGTTCATCGCCTGCTCAGCTGACCTGGCCGAGTCGACGAACATCGCCGGGTTCGCGGCGGGCTTCGCGGACATGCCCGGCTGGGGCTGGTACGAACGCGACACCAGCCCGGAAGGCGTGCTGCTGCCTGCCGAGATCACCGAGTTCACCAACGCCGGCATGATGGCCGGGATGGCCACCGTCAACCTGGCCGAGGACCCATTCCGCGACTTCGACGGATTCTGGGGCGCGTGCTCCACGTACGGCTCCTTCTCCTACCTGAAGTACGGGGAGATGCGCCTGTTCAGCCAGCTGGCGCAGGACTGCGAGCTGCGCGTCGGCAAGGTGCTGTGGATCGCCGGCCACTCGGGTCCGGAGACCGCGGAGGACTCGCGCACCCACTTCGGTATCTTCGCCACGGGAGTGACCCAGCTCTTCCCCGAAGGCCAGGTCATCGACGTGCACCCGTGGGAGTACAACGAGGTCCCGGTGGTGCTTGGCGCGGCATTCAGCCTGGACGTCCCGATTGTGGCGCTGCATCTGACCCGTCCGCCAATTGATATCCCGGACCGCGCCGCGCTGGGCCTGCCGTCGCATTTCGCCGCCGCGCGGGGAGCTTACCTGCTGCGCGACTTCCAGCCCGGCCGGCCC
>JASHSZ010000489.1 GCA_030040815.1 Streptosporangiaceae bacterium | reverse complement strand
CCGGGTAGTACCCTACGACGAGCGCTGGCCCGGCCAGGCCGCGGCCGAGCTGGTCGCGCTCCGCGCGGCGCTCGGCCCGCTGGTCTGCCACGCGGACCACATCGGCAGCACGGCGGTGCCGGGCATGGCCGCCAAGGACGTGCTCGACCTGCAGCTGTCGGTCCGCGACCTCGACGCAGCCGCGGCGGCGTTTGACGCTCCGCTCGCCCGGCTGCGCTATACCCGGCTGCCCTACGAGCACGATCACGTGCCGGCCGGCGACGACAGCGACCCGGCGCTATGGACGAAGCGGACCTGGCGGCGGCGAGATCACCCGGCCGGGGACGTCAACCTGCACGTCCGTGTTGTTGGCTCGCCGAACGAGCGGCTGGCGCTGTTGTTCCGCGACTGGCTGCGCGCGCACCCGCTCGCGGTCGCCGCCTACGCGCGCTTCAAGGCGGAGCTCGCGCGAGCCGTCGCCGGGCTCGAGGTCTACACCGAGATCAAGGACCCGGTCGTTGACCTCGTCGTCGCCGCGGCCGCCGGGTGGGCACGCGACACCGGGTGGCAGCCGCACGTCGATCACGCCTGACCACAACCACCGCGAACGGAACGGAGCAGGCCCGGCTCAGTGCCGGCGGATCAGTGCCGGCGGCTCAGCGCCGGCGGATCAGTGCCGGCGGATCAGTGCCGGCGGCGCAGCGCCGGATCGGCGAGCGCCGGCGGCACGTAACTGCCGTCGGCCGGGTTGAGGTTCACGCCCGGTGGCACTATCTGGTCGATCCGGTCCAGCAGATCGGCGGGCAGCCCGCTGGCAGGGGCGCCGAGCTGGCTCTCCAGGTGCTCCATGGTCCGCGGGCCAAGGATGGCCGAGGTCACTGCCGAATGGCTGACGACGAAGCCGAGCGCCAGATGAATGAGCGGCATGCCAGCCTCGGCGGCCAGCTTCGCCAGCTTGTCGGCGGCGTCCAGCTTGGCGCGGTTACCCGGCAGGCTCATGTCGAACCGCTGCGGCAGCCGCTGCGACCGCCTGCTCGCGGGCAGGCCTGAGTCGAGCCGGTACAGACCGGTCAGCCAGCCGCTGGCGAGCGGTCCCCAGGTGATCACGCCGAGGTGATGACGCTGGCAGGCAGGCAGCACGGCGGCTTCGACGCCGCGCACCAGGATCGAGTACGGCGGCTGCTCGCAGACGAACCGCTCTCGGCTCCGACGCTGCGCGGTCCACTGCGCCTCCACGATCAGGTCGGCGGGGAACGTGGACGTGCCGGCGTAGCAGATCTTGCCGGCCCGGATCAGATCCGACAGCGCGCCGAGCGTCTCGTCGATGTCGGTGTCAGGATCCGGCCGGTGGATCTGGTACAGGTCGATGTAGTCAGTGCCGAGGCGGCGCAGGCTGGCCTCGCACTCCCGGATCAGCCAGCGGCGGGAGTTGCCGCGCTCGTTGACGTCCTTACCCATCACACCGTGCGCCTTGGTTGCGAGCACGATGGTGTCCCGGCGGCCGCCTGCGAGCGCCTTGCCGACAATCACCTCGGATTCGCCCTCGGAGTAGACGTCGGCGGTGTCGATGAAGTTGATGCCCGCCTCGAGGGCCCGGTGGATAATGCGGATGCTCTCGTCGTGGTCGGGGTTCCCCCAGGTGCTGCCGAACATCATCGCGCCGAGGCAAAACGAGCTGACCCGGACGCCGGTTGTGCCAAGTACGCGCATCTCCATGCCAGTCACCTTACGAGGACGACAGCGGGCCGACTGCTGTCCCGCGGCACTAGCAACCTAATCGCCCCCTGGATCTGCGGGCCCGGATGGGTCATCCAGGACGACCGCCGTCACTCCGGGCAGCCGCGGTCGCCGAGCGCATCCTCAGCTCCTCGGCGCTTCCGCTGATGGTCACCGTAACGGCGGCCAAGCGCGCTGGCTGGACGTGACATTCAAGTGCCGGGCGGCAAGCGGCGACGCGCGGGTGAACGACGACGATGTCAGCTGGTTCATGCTCGGCGAACTGCCAGCGAACCTGCCTAACCATCACCGGCAGGGCAGTCAGGACGCGCTGCACTCTGATCCGGCAGCAAGGTTTGAGTTCGGCTAGCGATCCCGCCGGTCAGCCTGCACATGGCTTGGTCGTTACTGCAGGCAGTGGCCTGCCGGCCCGCAGAGCTGCCTCGATCTCGGACAGCAAGGCCGGCCACTGCTCCCGGATCTGGCGCGGGCTGACAGGCATGACGTTGACACCGGCCGCCGACATTCGGCGATGGCGCGCCATCGTCTGCTCCCAATGCTCCGGAAGCAGGTGCCACTCTCGCGAGTCGACCTCGACGGCCACGCCGTATTCCGGCCACCAGGCGTCCGGCTGAGCAAGGAAGACGCTGCCGAGGAACAACTTCGGGTTGAACAATGGCTGCGGCAGGGCCGACTGGATGATCAGGTCGCGGAGGTCGCCCTCGGCTGGTGACCTGATGCCCGCGATCACTTCGGCAAGCACCGAACGCAGTCGGGCCGAGTTCCGTATCGGACCCGCTCTCAGCTCGGCGGCCAGCTGCTCGATCGTGCAGTGCCGATGCTGGACGGCATCTGCGACGACGGCCCGGGCCTCGGCCAGCCCGGGCAACTGCCGGACGGTGTCTGCGACCGCCCGCTCGGCCGGCGCAAACCTCAGTGCCAGGTCGACCGCAACGCTCGTCGGCATTCGACGCGTGCGGTGCGTGGCGACGAAGGCAGGGCTGAGCCGCTCGCGCTCCAGCGGTATCAGCACGTCGACTCGGCGAGCCTTCGGTCCGCCGCGGATGCCGTAATTGGCTAGGGCCGCCGGACCAGTAATGACCGCGTCGGGTCCCGCGTAGAGCAGAGCCGCGGTCTCGCGCTGCTCCCAGCAGGGCTGACCGGTGACGGTGAGGTACACGCCAGGAAGCATTCGTTGCCAAGGTCCGCCGCGCCGGATGCGGTGCTCGATGCTGTTCGCGGTGATACCGCACGCAAGCGCCTGCGCCCGCGTGAGAACGCCCCGCTGGCTGTGCAACAACCAGGTCAGTGCTCGATTGTCCGCTGACATGGGCACAGACTGGCAGCCTCCACCGACACCACGGCCCTAGCCGACTCCGTGGGAGCGGGATTGCACTGGCTATGGGCAGCACACTGGCTATGGGCAGTGCAATCCCGCTCCCATGACCGGACGGCAGGAGCAGCCGCGTCCGAGCGGCCCTCCGGGCAGCTGCCGAGCGCGAGTACGCCGACGCCCGCCGTGCCGACGGCCCGGCCACGGATACGCGCGTGCATCGACCGCCAGCCGGCGGCTATCCTGTCGGCCATGAGCACCGATTCGTACCGCATCCCGGCCAAGCCGACGCTGGACGGCCTCGAGGACAAGTGGACGCAGCGGTGGGCTAAGGAGCGTGTAGTACAGGTTTGACCGCTCTCGGAGCCGCGGCGACGTCTACTCCATCGACACACCGCCACTGACGGCCAGCGGCTCCCTGCACCTCGGGCACGCCTTCTCGTACACCCAGACCGACGTGGTCGCGCGCTTCCACCGGATGCGCGGCAAGGCCGTGTTCTACCCGGTCGGCTGGGACGACAATGGCCTGCCCACCGAGCGCCGGGTGCAGATCTACTACGGCGTGCGCTGCGATCCGGCCCTGCCCTACCAGAGCGACCTGACCCCGCCGTTTCACGGCAACGAGCGCGACCTGACCCCCGCTGAGCTCCTGCCGGTCTCCCGGCGCAACTTCGCCGAGCTGTGCCGGGAACGAACCCACGCAGACGAGCAGGCATACGCCGAGGCATGGCAGCGGCTCGGCCTCTCGGTGGACTGGCAGATCAGCTACCGGACCATCGACGAGCGCGTCCAGTCGGTGTCGCAGCTCGCGTTCCTGCGCAGCCTCGGGCGCGGCGAGGCGTACCGGGCCGAGGCGCCCGCGCTGTGGGATGTGACGTTCGGCAGTGCCGTGGCACAGGCCGAGATCGAGGACCGCGAAGTGCCCGGCACGTTCATCCGGCTGGCCTTCCCGCTGGCCGAGCCGGGGCCCGCCGGTCCTGCCGAGGTGATCGTCGCGACAACCCGGCCGGAACTGCTGCCGGCGTGCGTCGCGCTCGTGGCGCACCCCGACGACGCCAGGTACGCCGGGCTGATCGGCGCCACGGCGGTGACTCCCCTGTTCGGCGCGCCCGTGCCGATCCTGGCCCACCGGCTCGCCGACCCGGACAAAGGCACCGGGCTCGTCATGGTGTGCACGTTCGGCGACATGATGGACGTGACCTGGTGGCGCGACCTTCAGTTGGGAACGAGGCCGGTCATCGGCGCGGACGGTCGGCTGCTGCGCGGTCCGCTGGCGTGGCTCACCAGCGCCGACGGCGCTGCGGCCTACGAGAAGATCGCGGATCTGCCCGCGGCCGCGGCCCGTCGGCAGGTGACGGCGCTGCTCGACGAGGTCGGCGCCGAGCGAGGAAAGCCGGAGCCGATCCGGCACGCGGTCAAGTTCTACGAGTACGGCCAGGTGCCGCTGGAGATCATTACGACCCGCCAGTGGTACGTCCGCAACGGCAGCCGGTCGGCTGAGCTCACGGCGACCTTGCTCGCCCGGGGCCGGGAGCTGCAGTGGCATCCGGAGTACATGCGGACCAGATACGAGCACTGGGTCGCGGGCCTGACGGGTGACTGGCTGATCAGCCGGCAGCGTTACAACGGCGTGCCGATCCCGGTGTGGTACCCGGTGGACGCGGCGGGGCGGATCCAGGAGCACAACCCGATCCTGCCCGCGCCCGACAGCCTGCCGGTGGACCCGGCCACCGACATCCCGCCCGGCTACCGGGGCGAGCAGCGCGGTCAGCCGGGCGGCTTCGCCGCCGATCCGGACGTGATGGACACGTGGGCGACCTCGTCGCTGACGCCGCAGATCGCCGGCGGCTGGCCCGCCGACACCGACCTGATGCAGCGCGTGTTTCCGATGGACCTGCGACCGCAGGCCCACGAGATCATCAGGACCTGGCTGTTCTACACGCTGCTCCGCTCGCAGACCGAGGCCGGAGTGCTGCCGTGGCAGCACGCTGCCATCTCCGGCTGGATCCTTGACCCGGACCGGAAGAAGATGTCCAAGTCCAAGGGCAACGCGGTGACGCCCATGGACCTGCTGCAGGAACACGGCACCGATGCCGTCCGGTACTGGGCCGCCAGCGCGCGGCTCGGCGCGGACACCGCGTTCGACGTCGCGCAGATCAAGATCGGGCGCCGGCTCGCCATCAAGATTCTCAACGCCACCCGGTTCGTGCTCGGCATCGGCCCGGCGCGCCCGACGGGTGGTGGCGAGATCACCGAGCCGATCGACAGGGCCATGCTGTGCCGGCTCGCCGGGGTGGTCGCGCAGTGCACGGCCGCGTTGGAGGGCTACGAGCACGCTTCGGCGCTCGAGCAGGCGGAGCGGTTCTTCTGGTTCTTCTGCGACGACTACCTCGAGCTGGTCAAGCCGCGCGCCTACGGCGAGCACGGCGATGAGGGTGCCGCGTCCGCCAGGGCGGCGCTGCGGCTCGGCTTGTCGGTAGTGCTGCGGCTGTTCGCGCCCATGCTGCCGTTCGTTACCGAGGAGGCGTGGTCCTGGTGGCGGGGCGGCTCCGTGCACCGGTCGTCCTGGCCGGACGCGGTGGAACTGGCCGCCGTGGCGGGTCCCGGCGACGACGCCGTGCTCCTTACCGCCGCAGCAGCAATCGGGGCCATCAGGAAGGCGAAGTCGGCGGCGAGCATTCCGATGAGACAGGCTGCTCCAGCCCTGATTCTGACGGCCGACGAGAGCACGCGCGCGGCGCTCGCCGCCGCCAGTGCCGACGTTCGCTCGGCTGGCAAGGTAACGGAGATCAGGCTGCAGCCCGCCGGCGCCGATGCCGAGCCGGACTTCGAGGTGGTGTTCTAGCCCCGGCCGCGGTCGATACGACGCACGGCACCCAGCCAGTCGGCGACAATCAGCTGGTGGCCAGAATCCGGGAAGTGACTTTTGATTCACCGCACCCGGCGTCGATCGCCAGATTCTGGGCAGCCGCCCTGGACGGATATGATGTCGCCCCGTATGACGACGCGGAGCTGGAGCGGCTCCGCGGGCTTGGCATCGAAGACGTCAACGACGATCCGACCGTCCTGGTCGTGCGCGCGGACGCCGAGCCGCCGCAGCTGACCTTCCAGCTCGTGCCGGAGTCCAAGGTGGTCAAGAACCGCGTGCACCTCGACCTTGCCGCCGAAGACCGGGGAGCGGAGATAGCGAGGCTCACCAGCCTCGGCGCCCGCGTGCTAGCCGAGTACGACCACTGGACCACCCTGGCCGATCCGGACGGGAACGAGTTCTGCGTCTCCGACCGGTGATCCGGGCACTCGTACTGCGGGCCCGGCACCCGCGCCAGGTAGTCTCGCCAGCATGGATAAGGTGCAGCGGTCAGAAGACGAGTGGCGAGCCAGGCTGTCCCCCGAGGAGTACCACGTACTGCGCGAAGCGGGCACCGAGGCCCCCTTCATCGGCGAGTACACCGATACCGAGACCAAGGGCGTCTACCGGTGCCGTGCCTGCGGCGCCGAGCTGTTCTCGTCGAGCACGAAGTTCCACTCCGGCTGCGGCTGGCCTAGCTTCTACCAGCCCACCGCGGACGACGCGGTGATCCTGCTGGAGGACCGCTCGCTCGGCCGGGCCCGCACCGAGGTCAGGTGCGCGGCGTGCAACAGCCACCTGGGCCACGTGTTCGAGGGCGAGGGCTACGACGTGCCCACCGACCAGCGCTGGTGCATCAACTCGGTGTCGCTGACGCTCGAGGAAGAGTGAGCAGCCGGGCCAACCCCGCGCCGGGGAGCGGACTGCGGCTGATCAAGCCGGATCAACTGTCTGGTGCGACCGCCCAGACCAGCGGCATGGTCCGGTCGGCGGCGATCTCGGGCGAGCTGACCGGCGCGACGTCGCTGTGGATGGGGCGCACTGAGCTGCCGGCCCGCGTGACCTCGGGCGACCACCACCACGGCGCATCCGAAACCGGGATCTACGTGGTGTCTGGCACGCCGGTGTTCAGCTTCCGCGATCCCGCCACCGGTGAGATCGCGCGGCTGGAGGCCAGGCCCGGCGACTACATCTGGGTGCCGCCGTGGGTGCCGCACCGGGAGGAGAACCCCTCGCCCGACGAAGCAGCCGTGATCGTCATCGCCCGGTCGACGCAAGAGGCGATCGTCGTCAACGTCGACCAGCTATAAGCCACTGGCGACGGCACAACGAGCCGGGGTCATTGGTGGCGCTGCAGGCAGTCAGGGCCGAGCTCGGTCAGCACCGCCAGGCCCGCGAGCCGCATGGTGAGCTCGAAGTCGGTGCGCAGCGCGCGCAGCACGTGCCGGACCCCCGCCTCGCCGCCAAGCGCCAGCCCGTACACATACGGACGGCCGAGCAGGACGGCCTGCGCGCCCAGCGCGAGCGCCTTGAGCATGTCGGCACCGCCCCGGATGCCGCTGTCGAACAGGACTGCCACCTTCGAACCGACCGCCTGGGCGATGGCGGGCAGTGCGTCCAGCGCCGCGACGGACCCGTCCATCTGGCGCCCGCCGTGGTTGGACACGACGATGCCCTGGACGCCAGCCTGCGCGGCGCGATGGGCGTCCGCGACCGACAAGATCCCCTTGAGCACGATCGGCCCGTTCCAGTGCGCCTGGAGGAACGGAATGTCATCCCAGGTCAATGACAAGTCGCCGAACATCTGGACATACCGCAGGATGGCGGTCTGCAGGTCGTCGTCGACCGCCGTCGGCTGCCCCGCCTGAAAGGCGGGGTCGGACAGGTAGTTCTGGATGCCGACCCCGTGCAGGAACGGCAGGTAGCCGTTGTCCAGGTCGCGGGGCCGCCAGGCGAGGATGCGAGTGTCCAGCGTGACGACCAGCACGCCGTAGCCGGCCGCCTGAGCGCGGCCGAGCAGGCTGGCGGCGACCGCCCGGTCCTTGGGCCAGTACAGCTGGTACCAGCGCTGGCCTCCGTCATTCGCCGTGGCAACGGCCTCCAGGGGAGCCGACGCCGCGGTGCTGAGGATCAGGGGCACCCCGACGCTGGCGGCCGCGCGGGCGACCGCCAGCTCACCGTCTGGGTGTGCGATGCCGAGCACGCCGACGGGTGCCAGCAGGAAGGGCACGGTCAGGTCGGTGCCGAGTATCCGCGCGGCGTATGAGGGGGTGCTGACGTCCGTGAGCATCCGCGGGACAATCCGCCAGCGCCGGAAGGCCAGCAGGTTTTCCTTTGCGGTGTCCCCGGACCCGGCCGAGCCCGCCACGTAGTCGAAGGCGCGCGGCGTCATCACCGCGCGCGCCGCCTCTTCCAGTCGGTGCAGGTCGGTGGGCAGGCCCGGCACCGCGCCGGTGAGCCCGGTGAGGTAGATCTCGTCCTGGTAGCTCTCGAGCGGCTGACTCACTGGCACCCCGTCCCGTCTTTTGGCTCCGCCCTGCGGGGCCGTGCGGCACACATGCTGTCACGCGGCACGATGGGCGAAAGCGGGGACCGCCGTCGCATGACAGGGCGGGCCAGCTCGGCTAGCCGATCGTTCACCTGACCGTCGTCCCGGCGACACCGAACGGCGCAGATGTCGTTTGCATCACCCGATATCTACGGACCATGACTCTCTCAGGTACCGGTCAGCGTTGGCTGCGCGCGGCTACCGCGTGCGGTGTGGGGGCGCTCGCTCTGGTTGGCATCGGCGTCCCTGTCACGGTCGCCTCGGCGGCAGCTATTCCCAAGGCTGTCACCATCACCAGCACCGGACTTAGGCCCGGCGCCATCAAGCACGTATGGCTCATCATTCTGGAGAACAAGTCCTACGACGCCACCTTCACCGGGCTGAACCAGAACACCTACCTCTGGAAGACGCTTCCCGAACAGGGTGTCCTGCTGAAGAACTACTACGGCACCGGCCATTCGAGCATGGACAATTATCTGTCGATGGTGTCCGGCCAGGCGCCCTCGGAGGACGTGCAGGAAGACTGCAGCACCAACGACACCCTGCTCAACACCAACTCCGGAATCGAGTCCAACCGCCTGACGAGCACCGGTACGGTCAATATCAACTACGGGCAGGTGGACTCCAAAGGCGGGGCGAACGCACCGCTTGGGTCCAACGGGTGCTCGTTCCCAACGGACGTCCCGACGCTGTTCAACCAGTTCAACGCCGCGGGCGTGACCTGGAAGGACTACGACCAGGACCTCGGCGGCGAGCAGAACTATCTGCAGGACCCC
>JASHSZ010000061.1 GCA_030040815.1 Streptosporangiaceae bacterium | reverse complement strand
GCAACGTCGCCCAGGTTGTCAAGCGCGTTGTCCTCGATCGGATCGGTCATGGGACGCTTTCCGGGTTCGATTCGACCGGCACGCTACCGAATCACTCCAACAGCCGCAGGAACTCGCCGGCATCGGCGACCCTGGCCAAACAGGCGCGAGTCGCGGCCGGAACAAAGCCGGCCGCCGTCAGCCCGTCGACCATGCCGGCCAGCGGATCCCAGAAGCCGCCGACGTCGACGAGCGCGACCGGCTTGGCGTGCAGGCCCAGCTGCCGCCAGGTAAGGACCTCGAACAGCTCGTCGAGCGTGCCGAGCCCGCCGGGCAGCGCCGCGAAGGCGTCGGCCAGGTCCGCCATCACGGCCTTCCGCTCGTGCATGCTGGCGACAACCTGCAGCCGGGTCAGCCGCTGATGCGGCACCTCGGCGGCGAACAGGCCGCCGGGGATCACGCCGATGACCTCGCCGCCGGCGGCCAGTGCGGCATCGGCCAGCATGCCCATCAGCCCGACGCTGGCGCCACCATAGACGATGCCCACGCCGGCCTCCGCCAGCTCGCGGCCGAAGGCGGCGGCGGCGACGGCATAGCGAGATTCGCGGCCAGCCGAGCTGCCGCAGAAGACTGCAACCCGCATTACCAGAAGTCCGGTGGCTCGGCCGCCCGCGCGGCAAAGTCCCGCAGCGCCCGGAGGAAGTCGATCTCGCCGAACGCCGGCCAGTAACAGTCGCAGAAGTGCAGGTAGGCGCCGGTGCTCTGCCAGAGCAGGAAGTTGGACATGCGCTGCTCGCCGCTGGTCCGGATGATGAGGTCGGGCTCGGGCTGGCCGTCACCGCACAGGTGCCGCGCGATGTCGTCCTCGGTAATTGCCCCGGCCAGCTCGGCCAGGCTCGCGCCTGCCGCGGCGCGCTCCAGCAGCAGCGACCGGACCGCCTCGGCGATCTCCTGTCGGCCGCCGTAGCCCACGCAGAGCGTGACGTGCGAGCCGGTGGCGCAGTCGCGGGTGGTGTCAGCGGCCTGCTTGAGCGCGTGGGACGTGCTGTCCGGCAGCATGTCGACCAGCCCCGCGATGTGCACCTGCCAGCGGGGGTCAGCGGTGGCGATCCTGGTCACGACGATGTGCTCGATGATGTCCATGAGGGCGGTGACCTCGGCGTCGTCCCGCCTGGAGAGGTTCTCGGCCGAGCAGACGAAGACGGTCACGTGCCGGATGCCGGCCGCCCGGCACCAGGTCAGCGCGTCCCAGATGCGCTCGGCGCCATGCCGGTGACCATCGCTGGGGCTGGCCAGCCCCTCCTCGCGCGCCCAGCGCCGGTTCCCGTCGATGATGAGGCCGACGTGGCGGGGCAGCGGACGGCCCGCCAGCTGGCGCCGTAGCCGCCGCTCATACAGCCGGACGGCAACGCGGCGCACCGGGGCCCGGAGCGTGCGCATCGGCCCGCGGAGCCTGCCACGCGGCACCCTGAGGTTGCGGAGCGGCACGGGGACGAATCTAGCCGCTGCCGGCCAAGCCGGTCCACGCGGCTTGGCCGGTTGGCGCAGATTTGCCCTGCCGTTGCGCCAGCTTTGCCGTCAGCCGACTGTCCTGCTCCGCCCGCGGAACTCGGCCACCACCTCGTCGCCGTGCCGGACGGTCACGTCGTAGATGCCGCTACGCCCGAACCGGGTTCGCTCCTGTGCGGTGGCCACCAGGACGTCGCCTTCCCGGGCTGGCGAGATGAAGCTGATGTCGGCCCCGGTGGCGAGGGTGACCGGCCCACTGCTGTTGCAGGCGCACGCGAAAGCCGTGTCGGCCAGCATGAAGACATAGCCGCCATGGCAGATCGAGTGACCGTTCAGCATCTGCATCGCGACCCGCATCTGCACGACGGCGGCGCCAGGCCCGAGGTGCAGCAGTTCCATGCCCAGTCCGCGGGACGCCTGGTCAGCGGCGAACATGGCGGCCGCCGGGCCGCGCGGTGCGTCGTACACCCCCGCATGGTATGACCCGGCGTGCCGTGTCTGGGGGCTACTGTGCTGATCATGGTCAGTTATCGGCAGCCCGGCGTCGTGCTCACCGACCACGTTTTCGCCGTCCCGCTGGATCACGCCCGCCCAGACGGCGAGCAGATCGAGGTGTTTGCCCGCGAGGTCGTGGCGCGCGCGAGCGAGTCGGCGGATCTGCCGTGGCTGGTGTTCTTCCAGGGCGGGCCCGGCTTTGGCGCCCCGCGCCCGATCGGCCGCGACTCCTGGCTCGACCGGGCGCTGCGCGACTTCCGGGTGCTGCTGCTCGATCAGCGCGGCACCGGCCGCTCTACGCCGGCCACCCGGCAGACTCTGGCCCGGCTGCCCGCCGCCACGGCCCAGGCTGACTACCTGGCGCACTTTCGCGCGGACTCGATCGTTGCTGACGCCGAGCTGATCCGTCCGCAGATCACCGGTGGCGCGCCCTGGAGCGTCCTAGGCCAGAGCTTCGGCGGCTTCTGCGCGGTCAGGTACCTGTCCGCAGCACCGGCCGGACTGCGCGAGGCATTCATTACCGGCGGGCTGCCCGGCCTCACGGCGTGCGCGGACGACGTCTACCGGCTGACGTACGCGCTGGTCGCGGCCAAGAACCGCGCGCACTATGCCCGCTATCCGCAGGATGTAGCCACGGCCAGGCAAATCGCACTGGCGCTCGCGGACGCGCCCGCGCCGCTGCCCGGCGGCGGCACGCTGACCGTCGAGCGGTTCCAGGCGCTCGGGCAGTCGCTCGGCGGCAGCACCGGCAGCCATCAGCTGCACTACCTGCTGGAGAATGCGTTCGCCGGCCCGGAACTAGCCGACGAGTTCCTGTACCGGGCAGAGGAGTCGCTGCGATACGGGTCGGCGCCGCTGTACGCGCTGCTGCACGAGCAGTGCTACGCCCAGGGCTCGGCAACCCGATGGGCGGCGCAGCGGGTGCGCGCCGAGTTCCCGGAGTTCGACGCGCTCGCGGCGGTCAGCATCGACGCCCCGGTGCTGTTCACCGGGGAGATGGTCTATCCGTGGGTGCTCGAGCACGACCCCGCGCTCCGCCCGCTGGCGGCGGCGGGCGAGCTGCTCGCGCAGCGGGCCGACTGGCCCGCTCTGTACGACGTCGCCCAGCTGGCGCACAACCTGGTCCCGGTGACCGCGGCCGTCTACGCCGACGACATGTACGTGCCCAGCCAGCTGTCGCTGCAGACCGCCGCCGCCATCCGCGGGTCGCGCGCGTGGGTCACCAACGAGTACGAGCACGACGGGCTGCGTGTCAGCAACGGCGCGGTGCTCGACCGGCTCATCGCGATGGCGCACGGCGATGCCTGATCGCGGCCAGTAAGCTAACCCGGTGATACCGCGCACCTGCCTGTGCTTGATCAGGCGTGAGTCCGCCGCCGGGCCGCAGGTGCTGCTCGGGCTCAAGAAGACCGGGTTCGGCGCCGGCAAGTGGGTCGGCCTCGGCGGCCACGTCGAGCCGGGCGAGAA
>JASHSZ010000488.1 GCA_030040815.1 Streptosporangiaceae bacterium | reverse complement strand
TGTCGTGACGGTTGTCACGACCCGGGCCATCGCTGCGGCGGCCCGCAGCGCGGGCAGCCTCAATCGCGTCCAGCGCCTCCCGCACGGCACGGTCGCCGATGGCGTGGAAGTGCACCTGGAACCCGGCGGTGTCTAGCTGTGTTACGTAGCCGGGCAGGGCTGCCGGGTCGACGTGGGACAGCCCGCTGCCCAGGGAGCGGCAGCCGACCGGATCACGGTAGGGCTTCAGCATGCCCGCGGTGAAATTTTCCGCGACGCCGTCCTGCATGATCTTCACGGTGCCGGCCCGAAAGCGCGGCGGGCCAACCCCGGCCCCGGCCGCCGCGGTGTGGTCACGGACGCGCTCCCGGCGGTCCAGCAGCCCGGGCAGCTGCTCGGCACCCCTGGCCCGGTCCCACCACAGCGCCCCCTGAACCCGCGCCGTCAGATGACCGCTCGTGACAGCGGCCAGGTAGACCGGCAACGGGTCCTGGTGGCCGAGGTACTCCCCGACGATCGCGTCCTGCCAGGCGGTGATGCCGCGCGCGTGCAGGTGCCGCTGTGCCAGCAGCAGCCCGGCCAGCCGGTCCTCGACGGTGATTGCGGGCACGAGCCGACCGACCAGATTCGCCGCGC
Organism: Streptosporangiaceae bacterium; assembly: GCA_030040815.1. The sequence goes on along the minus strand of JASHSZ010000488.1, from coordinate 3,191 downwards.
CCTCGTGCAGCGTCCCTTGCGGCGCCCCGCCGGGCTCCCGCTCGATCCGGCCGTCAGTCGGGTCGGGGGTGCGGGCGTCAAGACCGGCAAGCTCGAAGGCGCGCGTGTTGGCCCAGGCGCCGTGCCCGTCCCGGTTCGTCAGGTACGCCGGGCGGCCTTGCGTCACGCTGTCGAGCGCGTGCCGGTCTGGCGTCCCGCCAGCGAACCACTCCATCCGCCAGCCAGACCCCGTGATCCACTCCCGGTCCGGGTGCTCTCGCGCGTGCGCCGCGATCCTGGCGAGCGCGTCGTCCAGCGTCACCGTGCCGATCAGGTTGCAGCCGATCATCGTGACGCCAGCGAACGCGGGGTGCACGTGCGCGTCCTGGAAACCCGGCAGGAGCGCGCGGCCGCGCAGGTCCACCACCTCGGTCCGGGTGTCGCTCAGATCCGCGATGTCGCGGTCGGCCGCGTCTCCGACGGCCGCGATCCGGCCGCCAGCGACAGCGACCGCGGTAGCTGGCCGTCCGTCGTCGCCGACAGCCCGGACAACGCGGCGCCGGTCGGGGTCCGCCGTGTAGACCGGTCCGCCCGCGAACACCAGCTCGGCATGCGTGGTCATGGCGCCCAGCCTCTCACTGTGGCGCCCCGCAGCGCCTGCCAGGCCGCGTCGCCCACTCGCCGTCCGCGTGCGGCTCGACGTCCGTCGGCACCCGCGCCCCAGCCTGCATGACTGAACCACCCCCTGCAATCGCTGATTCACGCATTGATTTACTGCGATGCGGGAACGGGGTTCTATCACGCCCCAGCTCTTCAATTCAAGCTGCCAGAGAATACCTCACTGATTTCAACTAGCTACCGGCGTCATCCAGAAAACTACCAGGCCAGCACGCCGCTACCGCAGTAAATTTGCCCGTCGCTGCTATTGATTCAATGGGCTAGAATAAGCGCCGCAGTTCCATTGCAAAGGGAGACTGGACATGACCCTGCTGGCGGCTGACGTCGCGCCTGTCGAATATGCGGTCGCGGTGGAGCGCTTCCTGGCCGAGACCGAGCTCGGCGCTGCCTCCCGGCGGGTCTACCGGATCTCGCTCGCGGGCTGGGCGTGGCCGCTGGTCGGCAGACTGCCGCCGCCCGGCCGGAGCCGACGCGGTGCCAGCCCGCCCGTCGTGCCGCTGGCAGTGCTGGACGACGCCGCGGCCGAGCCCAGGCTCGCCACCGCGGTCGCGCACCGCATCCAGCACGCGCAGGCGAGAACGGTCCACCGCGAGCTGTCCGCGCTGCGCAGCGCGGTCGCCTGGTGGCAGCGGCGGCAATGGATCTCAGCCGATCCGACCGCGGCGCTGCGTCCGGCTGACGGGCCACTGCCAGTCCTGCTCCCGCCGCTGACGCGGGGCCAGCTGGCCGAGCTATGGGATACCCCGGCCGGGCTGCGCGAGCAGGCGTTCTGGCATTTGCTCGCCGACAGCGGCGCGGCCGCCGAGGCCGTGCTAGCGCTGAACGCGGACGCGATCGAGGTGGCCCGCGGACGGGCCAGGCTGGCTGACCGGATTCGCTGGGGGCAGCAGACCGGCGAACTGCTCGGCTGGCTGCTGGCCGGCCGCCGCCACGGGCCGGTGTTCCTCACCGACCGCCGTGCGCCCGCCGGGACCTGTCCGGCCGACGTCTGTCCGCTGACTGGCCGCGGCCGGCTGTCGTACCGGCGGGCCGCCGAGATCTTCACCGAGTGCACGCGGCCGCTCGACCCTGCTGGCCGTGGCTGGCTGCTGCACCAGTTGCGCCGGGCAGGTCAGAGCCCCGAGCCGGCCGCGATCTCGAACGGCGTGTAGGGCCGCGCCGGCCCGACCTCCTCGGTGGTGACGACGGCGCCGACGGGCGCCTGCTGACGTATCGCGGCCGCGAACTCGTCAGCCTGGTCGGCGTTGTCGGCCCCGACGACCAGGAACCGCCACCGGCGCACCACCATGTAGCCAGCCGCGCGCAGCCGGTTCGCCAGCGCCACGGCGTCGCGGTGCGCGGCCAACTGGACGCGTACCTCAAACAACGCGACCCCGCTGGCGAAGGATTCGCTGGTCTCCTCGGCGTCCAGGCGGCGCCGCTCGGCCTCGACCTCGGCCGGGCTTTGCGGCAGCGCGACATCGGCGGGCTCCCAGTCCTCGGCGATCGGATGCCAGCGGTCCAGACCGTAGTCTGCCTGCAGGCCGTGGCTGGCCAGCAGCCCCGCGACTGAGTCGCGCGCCGTCCTTGCCGAGCCCTGGCTGCGGGCGTACAGGAAAAGCTCGTGTCCGCCGTCGGTCCCGACCACCACGCGGCCGCCCAGCTTCCGCTGCACCTCGGCCTCGACCGTCTGCGCGCTCAGGTGACGGACCGCCCGGCTGGCCTGGTCCTCGTCGTGCATGCGGACCGTCACCCGCCAGTCGTTTGCGTCGGTCTCCACACCGCCGCCTGACGCGGCGCTCTCATCTGCCACGGCTCGCGAGCCTACTCCCCCGTGCCGGACCCGGCGCACCAGCGCGGCCCGCCTTGTTGCCCGCGGCGGCTTATGGCACAGTGCCCGCATGACGACGGTTACCACTCGGTATGGCGCGGTGCGCGGCGACCACGCGGACGGCGTGAGAAGGTTCCTCGGCATCCCGTACGCGGCAAGCCCGACCGGCCCGCTCCGGTTCGCGGCCCCGGAGCCGCCTGCCGCGTGGCACGCCACCCGCGACTGCACCAGGTTCGGCGCGACACCGCCCAAGCCCGCCTACGTGACCCCGTACGACGAGATACTGCCCGAGCCTGACATTCCCGGCGACGACTGGCTCACGCTGAACGTCTGGACCAAGGACCTGACCGGGCGAGCCCCCGTGATGGTGTGGATCCACGGCGGCGCGTTTTCCAACGGCAACTCGGCCGTGGCCTTGTACGACGGCTACTCGTTCGCACGCGACGGCGTCGTCCTGGTCACTATCAACTACCGCCTCGGCATCGACGGCTTCGCGCTGCTGCCCGACGCGCCGCCCAACCGCGGCCTGCTGGACCAGATCGCCGCGCTGGAGTGGGTGCGCGACAACATCGCGGCATTCGGCGGCGACCCGGCCAACGTCACGATCTTAGGCGAGTCGGCGGGCGCGATGAGCGTCACGACGCTACTCGGCATGCCGCGGGCCCGCGGCTTGTTCCGAAGGGTCATCGCCCTGAGCGGCGCGACTCAGGCGGCCGCCGACCCG
>JASHSZ010000487.1 GCA_030040815.1 Streptosporangiaceae bacterium | reverse complement strand
TGACCGACGAGCTGGCCGAGTGCCTGGCCGGGCGCCCGTCGGGCCGGATGCGCATCACGGTGCGGCCGCTCGGCGGTCCGCTCGACGCCACCGTCGAGGTCGCTCCCGTCGCAGCCCTGCCCGCGGTCGTCGATCTGGTCTCTGTCGTGGTGCCTGGCGGCATCGGCGCGCACAAGTGGGCGGATCGGCGGCTGCTCGCCCGCCTGTTGACTGCTGCCGGGGCGGCCGACGGTATGCAGCTGCTCATCGAAGACACCGACGGGTCTGTGCTCGAGACCGATCGGGCCAGCGTGTTCGCGGTGCTCGACGGCGCGGTGTGCACGCCGCCGGCGGACGGACGGCTGCTGCCCGGCGTGACCAGGACGGCCGTGCTGCGGCTGGCCGCAACGGCCGGCCTGGGCACGAAGACCGCATCCCTGACGCGGCGCGACCTGACGTACGCGAGCGAGGCGTTTGTCACCAACTCGGTCCGCGGGGTCCTGCCCGTCCGCTCGATAGACGGCGTCCTGCTGCCCACGGCACCCGGACCGGTCACCGCTCGCCTCGCGGCCGCGCTCGTCGCGGACGTGGACGCGGCCGTCGAACCGGCGGCGTGTTTGCCAGCGACGCCGCGCCACCCCCGCCGAGGGGCTGCCGCGAACGGCCGGGCGCCACTCGCCGGGCCGCGTCGGAGTGCCGGGCTGGCGCGCGCCGCGACCACGGCGCCCGGCGTGGTGGTCATCGACAACTACGATTCGTTCACCTTCAACCTCGTGCACTACCTCGCATCGGCCGGCTGCATGGTCGAGGTGATCCGCAACGACGAGATGACCGCCGGTGACGTCGTTGCCCGTGGCCCGGCCGGAGTGGTGATCTCCCCCGGCCCGTGCGCGCCGGACGAGGCGGGCATCAGCATCGACGTGGTCCGCGCCTGCGCCGCGGCGCCGGAGCGCATCCCGGTGCTTGGCGTGTGTCTGGGCCATCAGGCGATCGCGGCGTGCTTCGGGGCGAGCGTCGTCCAAGCGCCACGGCCGGTCCATGGCCAGACCTCGGTCATCACCCATGACGGCCGCGGCGTGCTATCCGGTCTGCCGCGGCGGTTTGCCGCAACTCGCTACCATTCGCTGATCGTCGCCGAGCCGACGCTCCCCCCGTGCCTGCACGTCACCGCCCGGACCAGCGGTGGACTGCCGATGGGGTTGCGGCACGTACGGCTGCCGATCGAGGGCGTGCAATTCCACCCGGAATCGATCCTGACCGGCTGCGGTCAGACGATCATCACCACGTTCGCCACCGCACTGCGAGCGCAGGGGCAGACGATCGCGACAAGGGCGGACGGCTGACGCCGCGCCTACTGCGGGCGCTGCGCCGAGCTCGCCGGCGCAACGGCCCCGGCCAGCACCAGGGCGAACTCACCGCGCGGCTCGATCGCGTCTAGCTCTGCGAGCACCTCCCCGATCGGCCCGCGCCACACGTTCTCGTACCGCTTGGTGAGGTCGTTGGCGACGGCCACCTGTCGCTGGGCGCCCACGACCGCGGCCAGCGCCGCGAGGGTGCGCAGCAGCCGGTGCGGCGCCTCGAACAGCACGACGGTCCGCGGCTCCGCCGCTAGGGCAGCGAGCCGCTCCCGGCGGGCCCGCCCCTTGACCGGCAGGAAGCCCTCGAAGCACCAGCGGGCCGAGGGTAGCCCGCTCACCAGCAGCGCGCAGCTCGCAGCGTCCGGGCCGGGAGCGACGGCGACCACACCGTCGGCTGCGATCACCGCGCGCACGAGCCGCTCGCCCGGGTCGGACAGGACTGGCATGCCGGCGTCGGTCACGTAGGCCACGTTGCGGCCGTCGGCGAGCCAGCGCAGCACCTGGGCTGCCTGCCGCTTCTCGTTGTGCTCGCGGACCGAGACGAGCATCGGCGGGTGCACGTCGTACGCCGTCAGCAGCCGCCGCGTACGCCTGGTGTCCTCGGCGCAGATCACGTCGGCGGTTGCGAGCGTGCGCCGGATCCGCTCGCTGACGTCGGCGAGGTTGCCGATCGGCGTGCCGACGATCGTGAGCCGGCCGGTCATGGACCCGATCGCTCGAGCAGGAACAGCGCCTCGCCGCCGAAAGCGGCTTCGTTCGCCAGCTGGTAGCTCGAGCCTGCAGTCGCCTTGCCGATCACCTCGAGCGGGTCGTCGGTGTATCGCCGGCGATTCGACAGGCTGGCACGCGACAGCGACACCACCACCCGCGGCGCATCCAGGGCGGCCAGCAGGTCTCGCGCCGCGCCGCTGCGCTGCTGCTCCAGCGTGCTCAGCGCCTTGAGCAGCAGCACCAGGTCAGCAGGCGGAAGGCGGGCTGGCCGGACCAGGTCGCGCGGTTCTGCCACCACGGCGACGCCGAACGGTTCGCCGAGGCCGGGCAGCGCCGCGGCAAGGTCGCGGTCGATGTCGCAGCACCAGTACGTCGCGTCCGGTCTGGTCGCCAGCCACGGGATCGCCAGCGGACCCAGCCCGCAGGCGAGGTCGGCCACCGTCGACGGCCGCCCACACCACGTCTCGATCTGCCGGTAGAACTCGTCCAGCACGGCGGCGCGCTCCGCCGTTGACGCGTGCCTGCGCATGGACGCACGGCACGCGTCCCGCACCGGCACGCCGGACCGGATCGCACTGGCACACGCCCGTACCCCGTCGCCGAGCGACCCCGTCACGAACGCGCCGGAAGCCTGGTGCAGCTTGCGCTTGGCGTACCTGACCGCGGCCTCGTGCGTGCGAAAGCGGTCCGACGCCTCGCCGGCTATCCGGCCGACGAAGCCCTCGTCGAGGTTGGCGTACTTGGCCGACGCCATGATCTGCAGGAGCACCGCGGCCGGGTCAGGCGGGCGGGCCATCGACACTGCCGTTCTGCGTGACAATGCCGGTCTGCGCCATCCTGCCCTTCCGCACGATGACGATGAGCTCGGTCGGCAACTCGACCCGGTCCAGCTCCCAGCCCTCGCTCGCGGCCAGGCTCGAGAGCCCCGGCAGCAGCCGCCGGGTGAACGACGCAGACCGACCGGTCATCGTGCGCAGGGGGAACGACACCACCACCACGGGACTGCGGACCGCGGCGACCAGCCGCAGTCCGGCGCCGGCCTGCCGGTCCTCCATGTTGTGGTACGTCTTCAGCAGCAGCGCCACGTCTGCCGTGACAGCGTCCGGCCTCACCAGGACGTCGCCGTGAACGACCGAGCAACGCGGATACCAGTCGGCCACAAAAAGCCTGGCCAGCTCGACGTAGGCCAGATTCAGGTCGTACCCCACATACTCGGCGTCCGAGACATCGCGCAGCCAGGGCATGGTGAACGGATTCAGGGCGCAGGCCAGGTCGGCGACCGAGCGTACCGATCCAAGCGGGCCAAACACGGCGGGATAGAACGCGTCGAGGTCGGGCAGCCGCTCCGCCGTGGAGAAGTGGGCGCCGAGCACCGCCCGGCAGAGTTCACGCCGGCGGGCGTCGCTGCCATCGGCGCCGGCAAGCACGTGCACCAGATGCGTGATCCGCCCCGTCATCAGATAGGCCGCGACGACCCGGTGCAGCTTCAGCCTGGCCCGGCGCTCGAGGTCGGCGGCGCTCGAGGCCTTCGTGCTCTCCCGCTGCACGATGTCGACGATGGTGTCGACGTGGACCCGCCGGTACTTAGGAGCCACCCGGAGCCGGTCTATGATCACTTGCTCGCCCACGTCGTGGGTCATCGCACGGCTCCGGGGACACGCTCGCGAAGCGCGGCCGTCAGCCGGCCGTAGAAGCGCAGGTTGTGCACCGACGCCAGGGTGTGCGCCAGCGAGTCCTCGACCCGGAACAGGTGAGCCAGGTAGCCCGCGCTGTACCCCACGCAGAGCTCGCAGTCACAGCGCGGATCCACCGGGCCGGCAGCGCGGACCCACTTCTCGTCGGACATGCGGGCGATCCGGCTGACCTTTCCCTCCCCGGCTAGGTCACGCGTATCGAGGTCGGTGTAGAGCACGCCGCGCCTGGCGTTGCGCGTCGGCAGGGTGCAGTCGAAGATCGAGTAGCCGCAGCGCCACGCGGCCACCAGGCTCTCCGGCGTCCCGATGCCGAGACCGTGCAGCACCGCGCCGGGCGGCAGCAGGCGCGCCGTGAGCTCGACCTCGTCCACGAGCCGTCCCGCCGCAATCGGGTAGCCGCCGAAGCCGTAGCCGTCGAAGCCCAGGTTCACGAGCGCGTCCGCGCACCGCGTCCGCAGATCGGCGCGCTGGCCCCCCTGGACCACGGCGAACAGCTTCGGTCGTTGCAGCGGAGGCGTGTCAGCGACCAGCCGGTCGAATACCGCGCGACATTCTGTTGCCCACCGAATGGTCAGGGCCACGCTCTTCTCCTGCTCGGCATCGGGTGCGAGCGGATGCGTGCAGTAGTCGAGACAGTAGACGATGTCCGCGCCCAGGTGCAGCTGGATCTCTATGCAGCTTTTCGGCGTGAGGTCGCGGAAGCGCTGCTTGGGCGAGAACCGGTAGGACAGTCCGGCGTCCGAGACCGCCGCGAGTCCCTTCTGGCCAGTGAGCAGCGAAAACGCCTGGAAACCCCCGGAGTCCGAGATCACCGGCCCCGGCCAGCCCATGAACCGGTGTACGCCCCCAAGAGCGCGCACCACGGACGTGCCCGGCTGGCTGACCAGGTGTGCCGTGCTGACCAGGATGGCGTCGACCCCGGCCTGGGACAGCGCGCTGGTCTGAACGCCGCGGACCACGGCTCT
>JASHSZ010000060.1 GCA_030040815.1 Streptosporangiaceae bacterium | reverse complement strand
CTGCCGTACCCGAAGACCGGCCAGCGGCTGCCCGGCCTCATCAAGGACATGCAGCTGGTCACCATCGACCAGGGCCCGCACGGCATCGCCTGGACGCACGCCGACCAGGTAAATGCGGCACTGCTGAAGTTCATCGGCTGACGACTGGTCAGGGTTCCGGGGTTGCCCCCGGCCAGCGCCACCGCTCGTGCATATCTGCGCGGGCTCGGGGGTAGCTGCCGGGGGCACTATGTTCCGACCCCGGAGGTGACGGTCATGAAAACCCTCACCAGTCGCGCGAGCGGCTGCTTTCTCATGCTGCTCGGGGCGTGGGGCGCGCTGGTGCCCTTCATCGGCCCCTACTTCGGTTACGCCTACACGCCCGACAAGGCGTGGACGTACTCGACCGGCCGACTCTGGCTCTCGGTGCTGCCGGGCGCCGCGGTGTTCCTCGGCGGGCTGGTGGTTTCACTATCGGCGCGCGGGGGCGCGCCCGGCGCGTTCCTGGCCGTGGTCGGCGGCGTCTGGTTCGTCATCGGAGTCCCGCTGCTGGCCCTCATCAAGCCGGGCACCGGCCCGGGCACCCCGGCCACCATCGCGCACACCATGTTCCGCCCCGCCACCATGCACTTCCTCGAGAGCCTGGGCTTCTTCTACGGCCTCGGCGTGGCGATCGTGTTCTTCGGGGCCCTCGCGCTCGGCCGGGCGGGCGTCGCCCGGATCATCGCCCGCGAGTTTGAGCCCACGCCCGAGTACGACGCGGCGTACTAATCAGGGTCGGCGCGCTCACCAGGGTCAGCTCGCGCCCAGGCCAAGCAGCAGTCCCTCGGCAGCGACGGCCGGCGAGCTCGTCAGGAATATGATCACGCCGTCGGCCGGAGCGATGATCGTCTCCCGGACGGTGCCGCCATCCAGGCTGCTCACGGTCCCGAGGACCTGGCTCGCCGCGACCCGGTCTCCCGCGGCGACCGCGGGCTGCCACCAGCCGGAGTCATGGCAGCGCAGCCAGAGGAACCGGCCGAGCCGCGTCGGCGCGGCGGCAGAACTTGCTGCGGCCGGCAGCGCGGCCATGCCGAGCGAGGCGAGGACGCGGTCCAGCCCGGCCGCATGCAGCGCCACCGCGTACTCCTCGACCAGGCCGCATCCCCCAGCCTCAGCCGTGATGGCCGGGATCCCGGCCGCCGCGGCGGCACCGCTCGTGGACCCGGTGACGGCGCGGTCAGCGCCTGCGGGCTGCCTTATCACATAGGGAAGGCCGTAGGCCTCCGCGAGCGCGCTGGCCCGGTCCTCGGCGGGACCCGCTTCATACAGCGTAAACGGCTGCAGCGCCTCCACCAGGTCGCCGCAGTGCGCGTCGACCACGGCGTCCGACCCGCTCATGATCCTCGTGAAGGTGTCATACGCGAGCCGCTCGGCGAGCGTGCCCGCTGGATCACCGGGGAAGCACCGGTTGAGGTTCCTGCCATCCTCCGGGACGACGAACGGTGACCGGGCAGCGAACGCCGTCACGTTGAGCACCGGGATTGCGCGGACCCGTCCGCGCAGCTCCCGCGTGGCAAGCTCACCGAGCCACCGGCGCACGCCGGCCATGGCCGCGTACTCGCAGCCGTGCACGCCGGCGATCACGGTCAGCGTCGGGCCGTCGGCGGAACCGGTGACCTCCACGAGCGGCACCGCCAGCCCGGCCAGGTCGATGTCGCCGCGCCTCACCGTGGGCGGCATGAAGCACTCCTCACGTGCTCAGCGCCCGGCTGACGCTCGCGCCGCCCTGGTAGCGTTCGGGCGAGCACGGGCGCGCCAGGCCGTGGCGCCCGGAAGGGACGATGCCATGAAAGTATTCCTGTCCACCGACATGGAGGGCACGGCAGGCGTCGTCGACTGGGAGCAGTGCACGGGCGACGGGCCAGCAGCACTCGCCGGCCGCCGCCTGCTGCTGGCCGAGGTCAACGCCGCGATCGAGGGCGCTCTCGCTGGCGGCGCGACCGAGGTCGTCGTCAACGACTCGCACTCGACCATGCGCAACTTGCCGGCAGCCGAGCTGGCGGGTCAGGCCTGTTACATCTCGGGCAGTCACAAGCCGCTCTACATGATGCAAGGCCTGGACGACAGCTTCGATGCGTGCTTGTTCATCTCCTATCACGGCTCGGTCGGGGCCCCGGCCGGGTTGTCGCACACCTATAGCCCCAGGGTCGTCGTCGAGGCTCGCCTCGACGGCACGATCACTGGTGAGGCAGGCATCAACGCCCTGGTCGCCGCCCACTACCGCGTCCCGGTGGTGCTGGTCACCGGCGACCGGTGCGCGTGCGAGGAGACCGCCGCCCTCATCCCCGATGTCTACCAGGCTGTCGTCAAAGAGCACGTCAGTCGGCTTGCCGCGTGCAGCCTGCACCCGGACCGGGCGTGTGCCCTGATCCGCAGCCAGGCGCAGGCTGCCGTCGCGACGGCCGGCACGGCCAAGCCGCCGCCGCTCGACCCCGGCGTGCTCGAGGTGTTCGTGCGCACTGCCGACATCGCCGAGGCGGCCAGCTGGGTCCGCGGGGTCGACCGCACCGGACCGCGCCAGCTGCGCATTGAGGGGCCTGACAGGCTCGCCACCTACCGGGCGTTCTGCGCGGCGATTCTGCTGACGCGGAGCGTCGCTGCGGCGGTCTAGGTGGCGATGTCCGGGTAGGGCAGGCTCCAGTGACTGAGCTTGGCCGCGAATTCGCGCTGGAACGCTAGCGGCTCTGAGTAGTCCCGCTCGAACAGCGCGATAAACAGGGTCAGCAGCAGGAAGTTGTGCGCTCCCAGCTCGAACAGCTTGACGTAGTCGTGGGTGGCGAGCGCCTGGCGCTCGTCGGCGGTCAGCGATGGCCACGTGCTCTGCTCCGCCTCCGGGCAGTTCAGGATGACCCGGCCGCGCTCGGCCTCCCACCACTCGACCGTGCCGGCCGGGTCGGCGCGGTACCGCTCCACAAGCTCCGGATCCCGGTCGATGGTGAACAGGAACTTGTCCACGAGGTACTTGCTCACGACGCCTCCGTCGGATACCAGGTGAAGTACGCCTCCATGGTGTGGAACAGATCCAGCGAGTCGGTGTAGTCGGCCTTCACGTTCTCGCCGGCCACGCCCATCATGAGCATGAAGTCCATGAACCCGTGGGTCGCGTTGCCGGGCAGCCACAGGCTGTCCAGGCTGACCTCGGCGAGCGCGGAGTCCAGGTCGCCGGCCGCGATCCAGCTCACGGCCTTGCGGTCGAACTCCGGGTCCGGCCCGTGCGGCCCGAACTGGCGGGGACCGCCGAGTTCTAGCGACAGGTGGCCCGTACCGATGATGGCGACCCGCTTGTCGCTCGGCCACGCCTCGACCAGTCGCCGGATCGTCTTGCCGAGCTCGACGAACCGCCACGGCTGTGGCAGCGGCGGCGCGAAGATGTTCGTGTAGACCGGCACGATCGGCAGGTCCGCGGTCGGCCGCAGCGTGATGAGCGGGCACGTGATGCTGTGGTCAACCCGCAGTTCGTTGCTGAAGGCCAGGTCGAACCCCTCGTCCAGGCCCTGGCGCAGCAGGTAGGCGGACAGTTCCACGTCGCCCTGCAGGAACATCCGCGGCAGGCCGAACTCGCGCTCCTCGTTGTAGTAGTTCGCGTCGTAGTAGGGCGCCTTGCCGACGAGGAACTGCGGCATGTTGTCCAGCCAGAGCTGATGGAAGTGGTCACTGCCGACCATCACGAGCACGTCCGGGTTAGCCCTGGTCAGCGTCTCGCGGAAGGCCCGGATCTTGGCGGCCCATTCGTCCGCGAACGGCGGTCGGTCCGCTCCGGTCGAGGTGCTAGCCCGGTAGTAGAAGGGATGATGCGTCGATGCGATGACCGCCGCGATCTTGGCCATGGCACTTCCTCGGGTCAGCCTGTGTCCGTTACACGGACAGCGGTCCGGACTCGAAGTTTCGCTGGCCGGGGACTGGCTGTCAACATGCGTTGGTGCGGGGAGCCGCACCGGCTGCCCCGCACCAACGAAGGACGCGAGCTAGAAGTTCGGCAACGCCGTTGAGATGTCGTAGTTCTGGCCCCAGTACCACTGGGTCGCCTGCGAGCCCGGCACGACGTGCGGGACGCCCGTCGGGTCGGCGATCCAGTACCGGGTGTGCGACGGCATCCACCACGGCAGCGCGTTGATGGCGGCCTGCACGGCCGGCCACTCGGACTTCATTGTGTAGACGATGGCCACGGAGTTCGGCGAGGCGTCGAGCTTCTGCGCCACCCAGGTCGCGGCCTGCGCCGGCGTGGCGTCTCCGGGCTCGACATCCAGCACGTCGGCGTTCGGGTCGGAGCCGTTCGTGTCGATCCACAGGACGAGCCCGCGGTGACCCACCTGCGACGGTGACGCCGCATAGTTTCCGTTGGCGTACACGGCGACGGCCTGACTGGATGCGGGTATCGCCGACGGCGTCACCGAGTCGTAGATCTGGTACGGCTGCGGAGCGGGCTGCGGGGCCGGTGCCGCCGCCGGCTGCGACGGCGAAGCGGCCGACTGCGACGGCCAGGCGGCTGGCCGAGCCGGGGTCGCGGCGTTCTTGGCGGGAGTTGCGGAGTCTGCCGACGGACTAGTTGCGGCCTCCGCTTGCTGCTCGGCCGGCGCGGCCGCGACCTGCGGGCTGGCTGCCGGGACGGATCCGCCGCACTGAGCCTGCTGCTCGGTGGGCGCCGCCGCTAGCTGCGGGCTGGCTGCCTGGGCGAGCCCGCCGGGCTGAGCCTGCTGCTTGGCCCGCGAGACCGCCGTTAGCTGCGGGCTGGCCGCCCGGCCCGACTCGCCGGACTGAGCCTGCTGGACAGGCGCCGACGCCACCTGCGGGCTGACCGCCCCGACTGAGCCACCGGACAGCGGCGCGGTCGCTGCAGCGGGCACGTGCAGCGCCGGGCTGATGGCGCC
>JASHSZ010000059.1 GCA_030040815.1 Streptosporangiaceae bacterium | reverse complement strand
AAGTCCAGGCCGCGATCATTGGCGATCATGTATAGCTGGTTCGCGGTGGCGAACTTGATGTACCGCCATACGTTGGTGAACAGCTTGGCGAGCTCGGCCTCTTCGGGCGTCATCCGGACCTGGCGATCGGTCAGCAGCCCGAACAGCGCTGCCGCCCTCTTGTAGGTCTCGTCCCGCCGGGCCGAGACAATCTGCGGCAGGTCGAATAGCTCTGTCATGGCCTTGCCCTCAGCGATCCGTTCCGGGCAGAAGGCCACGTCGATCGCCTTTCCGAGCCGGGCCACTTCCTTCTCGACCAGGGCGGTGACGCCGGGGTAGACGGTGCTCCGCAAGATCAGCAGCTGCCCGTCCCGCAGGTGATCCGCGCACCCGGCGAGCGCCCGCGGTACCGCTTGCTGATCGGGATTGAGGTGCTCGTCGACCGGCGTGCCGACGACGATGATCACGTGCTCCGCGGAGCCCACGATGGCCGGGTCCGTCGACGCTACCAGCCGCCCGGCCGCGATGACTCGCTCCAGCATGGCAGCGGCGCCGGACTCCAGGAACGGCATGCGACCGCTGCTCACCTCGCCGACAGCCACCGGGTTGACGTCGTACACGGCGACCTGGGCGCCACGGTCAGCTAGGGCGATGGCTAGCGGCAGACCCACGTGGCCGCAGCCCCCGACGACGACCACGTCGCGCTCGTACGACTCACTGGGACTCAATGTCACTCTGGCACCCGATCTTAGCTTGAGGTCCTTATTGCCCGGATTGAAGCATATGCACTAGTCATCCCACGGACATCCCGACGCTAGCAGGCTAAGCCAGGTCTCGGGCGTCAGTTGTCCGGGGTTGCGAACAGCCCAAGGTTCTCCTCGTCAGCTTGCCCTCGATGACAGTCGTGTTACCAATGTTTGCGGCAGCCGGACGACTTCCACCTGACCGGGTGGCACCTGCGCCCTCGCGGGCGAGAACCAGACCCGGAAGCCGGTCCGGAGCTCGTCGGCTGTGCACATCGACTGGGGGCGGAACAAGTACTCCCAGCGCAGCTTTTCGACGACGCAGCTGCGCACACCGGTTCGATCAGCGTAGGCGACCACCCCTACGGCGTCCTGCCAGGCGGAGGACGTGATTGTGATCTTGATCGCCCGGCCGTCGGCTTCGCTGGCCAGGGTTCGCACGAGCTGCGGCAGCTGAGGGACGCCGTAGTACTTGGCCGGCGGGTCGTCAGGATTGTCCTGCCGCTGGGGGACGGTCGCGGCGACGACCGCGGCGGCGACCACGACCGCCGTCAGGCCAACGCCCACGGTACGCGCGCGGCGCAGGTGCACAACCGCCCCCGCGCCGACTACGAGGGTCACCGCCAGCGGTGCCGCCCAGTAGAAGTAGCCGAGGTAGGACTGCTGCGAGATATCGGTGTTTTCGACCGACGTCTGGGCGTAGAAGAGGAACAGCAGGCTCAGCACGCCCGCCATCGCCAGCAACCAGAGGGAGAACCGACGCAGCGCCCGCACCGGGCAGCGCAGCGCCAGCGCAACCGCGAGAACGGCGAGGGCCAGCAGGACGTACCGGCCGCCTCGATCGGCCGTGCCCGTGGGTGTTCCTGGCCACCAGAACCGCAGGACGTAACCGGCAGAGGTCAGCAGGGAGTGATCGATAAGGTGCTGGCTCCTTGCTCTCGCTCGGTAGGCCATGTAGAGGCCGAACTCGCCGGGCGGGTGCTCCGCTGTGTAGAGGACGATCGGCAGCGCGAACAGCGCCGACACTACGATCGCGCCGATCCAGTGACGCCGCGCGTTGCGGATCATGCCGTACGGGTCCTGCCGGTGCGCCGCGAAAAGCCCGACGAGCGCCACCGCGACCGTCGCGGGCGCGAAGAGCAGGAACTCGGCCTGGCCGTGAATGCAGAGCCACGCGGAGAACGCGAGCAGCGGTAGCGCGAAGGTCTCACCCGTCGCTACCGACGCCGCGGAGACCAGCATGAGCAGTGTCGGCGCGAAGTACAGGTAGGGAAACCACGCGGAGTTAACCGTCAGCGGGTGCACCGAGACGAAGGCGAGCGCGACAGCCAGGCAGGTCAGGACCACGCGGACAGAACCAGCATGCCGCGCGATCACGGCCAGCGTCGCCCCGATCAGAGCGGAGTTCAGCAGCAGGATCGCGAGCAGCTGCCCGTTCCAGGGGGTGGGCACCAGGTGCAGCGCGTCGTGGAAGAGCGACTCGCCGGCCGCCATGATGTAGAGGAACGCCGGTCCTGGGTGGAAGAAGTTTTCCTTGGAGTAATTTCCGGTCAGCAGCTCAAAGTGCTTGGCCTGCAAGACCGCGATCGTGTTGGCGGCGAAATCCTGGTTCTCGTAAATCTTGGTAGAGAACAGGTACGCGTTGCGTCCCAGCAGAACAACCGTGAACACCAGGAACGTGCCAAGACCAACGGCTGCTTGGAACCGACGGCCGCTTCCCGTTGCGAGGTCGGCGAGCCAGCCGCGCGCGCCGGGCGCAGGCGCAGCCGCCTTGTCTGGCGGCGCGGGTGTGGTCGCGCGCCCCGTTGCGGAGACCTCCACGCTGCTCTCCTTAGGCGTGCTGCGCCGCGTGGCAAGGGCAGGCGCGGGTCCGGCCGACATGCTTCGTGACCTGCGGACTGGCCAGATGCTACCAGGCATTCCGGACCGGGACGTCGGATGCGGGCCGCCGTCGGAATCAGGGAACGAGACCCGCGCACTATCCGACCTGGCCACACGTGCCCGGTAATGGGTTTGTCTGGTGACGCGGTACGGCACAATGTGCGCGTGACAGCGAGCAGCGACTTCGTATCGGCCAGCCAAGGCGCCCCTCAGGGGACCGCTGGGCCTGGGGTGACGGAGCTGTCGACCCGGCGGCGGTGGCTGAGCGTAGTCGTATGGACGCTGGGCGTGGTCGCGGCGTTCGCGTGTTACCTGCGGCTGGCCGAGACCCGGGCAGTCAACTCCGACGGGTCCGCACAAGCGTTGCAGGCCTGGGACATGCTCCACGGCAACCTGCTGCTGCACGGCTGGCTGCTGTCGGACGTGTCGTTCTATACCACCGAGCTGCCGGAGTACATGCTGGTCGAGCTGGTCCGCGGTCTGAACACCGGCGTGGTCCAGGTGGCCGCGGCGGTGACCTACTCGCTCGTGGTGCTGCTGGCCGCACTGCTGGCGAAGGGACGCGCGACCGGCCGCGCGGCGCTAGTCAGGGTGCTGATCGCAGTAGGGATCATGCTCGCGCCCCAGCTGTCACAGGGGATCAACGTCCTCATCTCGTCCCCCGATCACATCGGTACGTCAGTGCCGCTGCTCGCGGCATGGCTGATCCTGGACCGCGCCAAGCCGCGCTGGTATGTACCGCTGGTTGTGCTGGTCGTGCTCGGCTGGGCGACCTTCGCCGACACCCTGGTCCTGTACATCGGAGTGCTGCCGCTCGTGCTGGTCTGCGCGGTGCGGGTCGTGCGGGCGGTCGGCGTCAGCGGACAGCCGCTCAAGGCACAGTGGTACGAGCTTGGCCTGGGCGCTGCCGCGCTGCTCGGCGGGGGGGCAGCCTGGGCGGCGCTGCACCATCTCCCGACGGGTGCCTTTGTTCTCGGACCGCCGACGGCGCACATCATGGGCAGCCCGGCTGCGCTGCCGCATCACCTGAGCATCGCTCTGCAGGGGCTGCTCCTGCTCGGCGGTGCCGACTTTGTCGGGCAGCCGCTCGGGGTCGCGAGTGCCGTGATGGTGCTGCACCTCGTCGGTGTTACGCTGGCCGCCCTCGGCGTGCTCGTAGCCCTGGCCCGCTTCGCCCGCGGCAGAGACCTGGTGTGCGACGTGCTGGTGGCTGCCGTGGTAGTCAACCTGGCCATCTATGTCTTCAGCACGGATAGCGTCGCGGTCTACTTCAGCCGGGAAATGGCGCCGGTCTTGCCGTTCGCCGCGGTGCTGGCCGGGCGACTGCTGGCGGATCGGGTGCTAGCGATCAGGCTCGTGCCTGCGGCACTGCTCCTGGTACTGGCCGGCTACCTGGGCGGACTCGGGTACGAACTGGCCCAGCCCCCCGTGCCCGCGCAGAGCCAGCAGCTCGCGACGTGGCTCGTGGAGCACCACCTCGACCGCGGGTTGTCGGGCTACTGGCAGTCGAGCGTCGTCACTCTGGCTACCCAGGAACGGGTACGGGTTCTCCAGCTGAAGGTGGCAGGGCAACGCGTGGTTCCGTATCGCTGGGAGGTAAAGCTCACCTGGTTCGACCCACGCCACGATACGGCGAACTTCGTCGTGCTGGCCCCTACCGTGGCCGAGTACTCGGGCCTCACCGACAAGACGGCGGTACTGGCGACCTTCGGTCGGCCCGCGCACGTCTATCACGTGGGTCCGTACCAGATCCTGCTCTACACCAAGAACCTGCTGACTGACCTGCACTGAAGGTGTTCGCACCGCCGTGCCCACTCGCCTGGGAGAGATAGCCCCCGCACAGTGCGAATGATGCGGGTGCGAGGATAGCACCGGCCCCGCCGGAGGGAGGTACTCGATGGACGACAAGGAAATCCTGACCACCATCGACGATCTCATCAAGACCGAGCACGACCTCCGCTCCCGGCTAGCAGCGGGCGAGCTGACCAGCGGCCAGGAGCACGAGCAACTCCGCACCGTCGAGGAGCAGCTGGACCAGTGCTGGGACCTGCTGCGGCAGCGCCGGGCCCGCCGCGAGTTCGGCGAGGACCCAAGCGGCTCGGCGACCCGGCCCGCGAACGAGGTAGAGGATTACCTCCAGTAGCCGACGAGGCAGGCCGCGCCGTC
>JASHSZ010000486.1 GCA_030040815.1 Streptosporangiaceae bacterium | reverse complement strand
GATGCGTGCCTGGGTTACGTTGTCGACCACCCCCAGGGAGTGCTGTTGTTCGACACCGGCATGGGCGCGCACCCGGACGTCGACGCCTACTACCGGCCCCACCGGGTCGGGCTGCGCGAGGCGCTGGCGGCCGCCGGCGTGCAAACGGCCGACATCAGCGTCGCCGCGAACTGCCATCTGCACTTCGACCACTGCGGCGGCAACCCGCTGCTCGGCCCGATCCCGGTGTTCGTGCAGGCTGCCGAGCTCGATGCCGCTCTGCGCACGCAGGATTACACGCTCCCCGAGCTCATCGAGCCCAGTCGATTCGAGCAAGTGACTGGCGAGGTCGAGGTGCTGCCTGGCGTCTTCCTCCTGCCGACGCCCGGTCACACCGACGGCCACCAGTCGCTGATCGTCCGCCGGGCCGACGGAGCGGTGATCCTGGCCGGCCAGACCCACGACACGGCGACGCAATACGCCGCCGACCAGCTCGCCTGGCGAGCCCGCCGCGACGGTCACGGCGAGCCATTGCCGGACGTCCCGGCCTGGATGGATGCCCTCCAGCACCTCGATCCGCGCGTCATCTACTTCGCCCATGACCGCTCCGTCTGGACTCCCTGACGCACCACCAGTCACAATCTGGTCATCGCCGCACATCGCGCACCCGGCGGCGTGACCGAGACACCCAGATGGTGGGAGTGGCTGATCGGCTCGCTGATGCGCTTACAGCTGGGCCTTGATATTTGCGGCGGCGACCACCGCGCCGCTGAAGTTCGATGGCGAGTTGCCCGAGCGGATGAGGACAATGAACAGGACAATGCCGAGCACGTCGAGCACTGTCGAGACGATTACCCAGGTCAGCGCCTTCCGCGACTCGCTGATGGCGGCCGCCTGGTTGCCGGACTCCCAGTATCGCCGACACTTCCGCGCGTGATTGGCGGCTACCAGGCCGCACGGGAAGCCAAGAATCAGGTTGAAAAGCACGCCGCCCACTGCCGCGATGTAAGCCCAGACCTTGTACGTCGGCGGCGGGCTGCCGTAAGGCGCCGCGCCATAACCGGGCGTCCCGTAACGCGGCGTCCCGTAACCGGGCGTCCCGTAACCCGGCGCTTGCCCGTAGGCCCATGGTGAGGCCGCGGGCGGTTGCCCGTCGTCGTGACCAGCGGGCCCGTCCGGACCCGGGCTGGGAAACCATGCCGGAGGGCTGGGTCCGTCAGTCATCTGCTATCCCGGTTGGCAGCAAGGAGCAAAACGGTTGGTTCAACCATTTATCGAGGTGAGTGTACCGGGTGCTGTTCCCCGCCGGTTAGCCGTTTGGCCACGCCTCGGGAGAGCGGTGCCGCCCTGCCCGCAGCTGCGCTCAGGCCAGCGCGAACACCGGCACTGCCTCGTGCTCTGCCCCCGCGCGCCGGAAATCGACGCGCAGTCGCTGTCCCACTGCGAGACTCGCCGGGTCCGCGCCGACCAGCTGCGACCACCACCATGGCCCTTCGTCCAGCTCCCCAATGACCAGGACGGTGCGGTCAGGTTCGGCGTCGCCGGACGCCCGCTCCCACACGACGGTCCAGCTCACCAGCGTCGCTCCGCCGACCGCAGCGGCCCAGCTGAGATCGGTGCTGGCGCAGGTCGTGCATGCCGCGGCCGACGGCTCGCTGAAGTGCCCGGCCAGGCACCGCCGCAGCAGGAACTGGCCGGCGGCCGTGCCATCGAAGAATTCTGCTGTCGCCTCGTCTCTGACAACCGGCCCGACGGTCACGACGCACCCGCCTCGGAGCCCATGATGAGAGTCGCGTGGTGATCGAGCACGCCGCCATTGCCCGACACCAGCACGATGTCATGCCGCTCGGCCTGCCGCGCTCCGCCCTGGCCCCGGGCCTGGATGATCGCCTCCGCGACCGGCGTCATCCCCCACAGGTAGTACCCGGACAGCTGGCCGCCACCGGTGTTCAGCCGGAGCTTGCCGGCCGGGCCGAGCACGCCGCTCGCGACGAACGGACCGCCGTCGCCCTTGGCGCAGAAGCCGTAATCCTCCAGCGTGACCAGCACCGTGAAGGTGTAGCAGTCGTAGAGCTGAACCACGTCCACGTCGGCCAGGGCAACGCCAGCCATGTCCAGCGCGGCCGGGCCGGCCGTCGCCGCGCCGGTGACAAGCCCGAAGTCTGGATGCCTGCGCAGGTAGTGACCGGGGTGCGATTGAGCCCAGCCGAGGATGTAGACCGGCGGCTGGGCCAGCCCGGCCGCCCGCTGGGCCGTCGTCACGATGACCGCGATGCCGCCATTGGACACCAGGCAGCAGTCCAGCAGCCGCAGCGGCTCCGCGATCCACCGCGACGCCTGATGGTCGGCCAGCGTGATCGGCTCCCGCTGCTGCGCGGCCGGGTTGAGCGCTGCCCAGGCGCGCTGCGCGACGGCCACGTGGCCGAGCTGCTCGGTGGTCGTGCCGAAGCGCGCCATGTGCCGCCGGGCGGCGAGCGCATACAGCGGATTTGCGCCGATCACGCCGCTGGCGCCGAGCAGGCCCCACCAGCCGGCCGGTGCTCGGCGGGTGCCGTAGGCGGCACCGGCGCCGCGGTCTGGCCGCAGCGGGCTGTCCGCAAACACGCACGCCACGACGCTGGCCGTGCCCGACATGACCGCGAGCGCCGCGACCTGCATCATGGTTGCCGCGGTCGCTCCGTAGGACTGCAGATGCGACAGTATCCGCAGGTCAGTGAGTCCGAGGTCGCGCTGCAGGTCGACCGATACGCCGCCGGTAACGCCGGACGACGTCAGCAGGCCGTCAACGTCCGCGAGCCGGAGCCCCGCATCAGCTACCGCGCGCCGCACGGCGTCCGCGGCAAAGTCGGCCGGCGTGCGACCGTACACCTTGCCCACTGCGGTCACGCCCAGCCCGGCGATCACCGGCCGTCTGGCCGCTGGCCACGCTCGGGGACCGCTCATCGGGCTATTGTCGCAGGCATGAGCGCGAACCCTGCTATCCCTGCTGGCGGCCCGTCGCTGCCCCAGCGCCGCGACCTGATCACCGAGATTCCCGGCCCGCGGTCCCGCGAGCTGTTCGAGCGCCGCCAGCGCAGCGTCGCGCGGGGCCTCAGCCACACCCTGCCGGTGTTCGTCACGGCGGCCGGTGGCGGCGTTCTCGTGGACGTGGACGGCAACTCGCTCATCGACTTCGGCTCTGGCATAGCGGTGACGTCAGTCGGCAACAGCGCCGATCTAGTCGTGAGCCGGGTCACCGAGCAGGTCGCCCAGTTCACCCACACCTGCTTCATGGTCGCTCCGTATGAGGGCTACGTGGAGGTGTGC
>JASHSZ010000485.1 GCA_030040815.1 Streptosporangiaceae bacterium | reverse complement strand
TGTCGGTGGCAGGGAGCAGGCCCGCGCCCTCATCGGCTGGGGTGCCTTCTGAGCCGCCAGGCGCAGCCAGACCGCGCGCTGCAGGGCGCGCAGCTGCGGCAGGCTGTCAGGCGGCCGGGGGGCCTTCCGGCCCGCCGCGCGGAGGTCCCGGCCGACGTGCCCTCCCAGGTCGGCCCAGCGCGACCGGCCATTGCAGCATCACCGCGAGGACCGTCGGGCCGAGTGATGCAGGAGGCCGACCGCATACGCCCACGCGAACACCACAGGGATCAGCAGCGGCGGTTTGAGGGCGGCGGTCGCGCCCGTGAACGTCGAGACCGCCATACCAGCCGACGCGCACAGCACGGCGAGGACCCTGGTCCTGCTGACGCCGCGGAAAGACACAAATCCGGCGGGCAGCGCGCCCAGCGCCGCGAAGCTGCCGGATTCGACTCGGCCGGTGGCCACCCCGATGACCAGTGGCGTCAAGACCCCGATCGCGCCGCGAACCCCCTCGGCCACGGCAAGGTCACGCCATCGGAACGCACCGAGGTCTAGCCAGCCCGACCGGCTCAGCTCGGCGGCAGGAAAGGCTCGGCCGCCGCGCAGGTCTGCGCGCGCGTCTGCCGGCTTGCTGGGCTGCAGCGCTGCTCGCTGAGGGCAGCGGGCGCGATGGCAGCTGACTAACCCGTCAAGCTGCCCGCACGGGGTGGTAGACGGGCTGCCACATCCGTGCACGCACCTGCTCGGTCACGTCGCTGGCGAGCGGACCGCGCGCGACGCCGTCCTCGGCGGCGGCACGCGCGACCGCGACCGCCACGGCGAGCGATGTATCGCGCAGCGTGGCGATCTCGGGCAGCAGCGGCGCGCCGGGGGCACCCGCGTCGACCAGCCCGGCGACGGCGTGCGCGGCGGCGCTGAGCATGCTGTCGGTGATCTTGCTCGCCCGGGCGACGATCGCGCCAAGTCCGAGGCCAGGGAAGACCAGGGCGTTGTTGGCCTGGCCGATGACGTACCGGATGCTGCGATAGTCCACGGCCGGGAACGGGCTGCCGGTGGCGACCAGCGCGCGGCCACCGGTCCACTCGATGAGGCTGGCGGGCCGAGCCTCGGCTAGCTCCGTCGGGTTGGACATGGGCAGGATCACCGGGCGGTCGGTGTGCGCGGCCATGTCCTTCACGATGTCCTCAGTGAACGCGCCGCCGCGCGCCGACGTGCCGATCAGCACCGTCGGGTGCACCCGCCGCACTACCTCGGCGAGCCCGATCGCGCCTAGCGCGGGATCGCGGTACCAGTCGGCCACCTCGGCCGGGCTGCGGGCATACCTGAGCTGGTCAGCGGACATGCGGTCATCTCCCGCTTCGACCAGACCGTACCGGTCGACCGCCCAGAAAGCCGACCGCGCCTGCTCCGCGGACAGGCCGTCGGCCACCATGGCGGCGGTGAGCTGGTCGGCTATGCCGGTCCCAGCCGTGCCCGCGCCGAGGATCACGATGCGATGACCGGGCAGGCTGACGCCGCTTGCCTTGACGGCCGCGAGTACGGCGGCCAGATTGACCGCACCGGTGCCTTGGATGTCGTCGTTGAAGCTGGGCAGCGCATCGCGGTACCGAGTCAGCAGCCGTCGCGCATGGGCCGGCGTCATGTCCTCCCAGTGCAGCAGCGCGAGCGGAAATACCTTCTCGACCGCGGCCACGAACGCGGCGAGGAACTCGTCGTACTGCGCTGTCGGCACCCGCGGGTGCCGGTTGCCGACGTACAGCGGATCCTCGAGCAGGCTCTGCCGGTCTGTTCCGACGTCCAGCATCACCGGCACCGCCCGGCCTGGGTTGATTCCGGCCGCGGCCGTGTAGACGGCGAGCTTGCCGACCGCGATGCCCATGCCGCCGACCCCCCAGTCACCAATGCCGAGGATGGCGCCGGCGTCGGTGGCGACGATCACGTCCACGTCATCGGCGCCGAGCCCGAGCGCCCGCAGCGACTGCTCGATGAGCTCAGGGTGGTCGACCGACAGATAGACGCCACGCGGGCGCCGGTACTCATGGCTGTAGTTCTCGATCGCCTCACCGACTGTCGGGGTGTAGATCACCGGCAGCATCTCGCTGAGGTGGTCGGCCAGCACCCGGTAGTAGAGCACCTGATTCCGATCGTGCAGCTCATTAAGCAGCACGTTGCGCGCGAGGTTGCTGGCCTGCCGCAGGAACTGAGCGTAGACGCGGTCGGCCTGCTCGGTCAGCGTCAGGTGGCCCGCGGGTATCAGCCCGATGAGGCCCAGGTCGGCCCGCTCGGTGTCGGTGAAGGCGGTGCCCTTATTGATCCTCGGATCGGTCAGGACCTGTCGCCCGCGCTGCGTCGTGCGCCAGGCACCATCCTCATCAAGCCAGAGCGTGCGCACCGTGCGGTCCCTCCGTGCGTGATGCCGGCCGGCTGTCAGCGCCGACCGTAGCTCATTCTGCACCGGCCCGGTCGTCGCGATCCCGGCCGTCCAGCTCGCCGCCGGACCACAGGGCCCGGACACTCTCGATGCTGTCCGCCTCGGCCGCAGCCTTGTCCGGCCGGTACCGAAGCACGCGCGCAAATCTGAGCGTCACGCCGCCGGGGTACCTGGTACTCGCCTGGACACCGTCGAACGCGATCTCCACCACCAGTTCCGGCCGCACTCGCACCACCCCGCGCCGGGTCGGCCCCGGCTCACCGGCGGGCGGATCGGCCAGCTCGAGGAGTCGCTCGGTCTGCCAGCGCAAGAGCGCGTCCGTGAGTCCCTTGAAGGTCTTGCCGAGCATCACGGTGCCCCCGGTTACCGGGTCTCGAGCCCCGAGGTGCAGGTTGGACAGCCAGCCCTGGCGGCGGCCATGGCCCCACTCCGCGCCGAGCACCAGCAGGTCCAGGGTGTGACGCGGCTTGACCTTGATCCACTCGCTGCCACGGCGGCCGACGCCGTAGGGGGCGTCGAGTGACTTGACCACCACGCCCTCGTGGCCGCCATCGACCGCCGCAGTGAAAAACTCCTCCGCCGCGGCGACGTCGGCGGTGACCAGGCGGGGGATCACGAGCTCGGCCGGCGCAACCGCGGCCAGCCGGCCAAAGCGCTGGCTGGCGGGCGCTTCGACGAGAATCTCGCCGTCGAGCTGCAGCAGGTCGAAGAGGAACAGCGTGAGCCGCGCTGAGTCGGTGACCGCTGACTGGCTGGCCGCCCGCGCCGAGGTCACCTGGAACGGCTCCGGGCGGCCGTCCCGCCGCAGCGCTACGGCCTCGCCATCTACCACCGCGGTGGTCGCGTCCAGCGCGAGTCCGGCAGCCGCCAGCTCGGGAACCCGGTGGGTAATGTCGTCGAGCGTCCTGGTGAAGACGCGGACGGCGGCGCCGTCGCGGTGCAACTGGACACGGACGCCATCGATCTTCCACTCGACCGCAGCGGGAGATATCCGTTCCATTGCCGCGGCGACCGTGGGCGCGGCGGCGGCCAGCATCGGCCGGACCGGGCGGCCAACCGTCAGTGCCACAGCGCGCAGCGCGTCAGTGGCGCGCTGCGGGTCAGCCGCGGCGAGCGCGGCCACCGCGGTGGCCGCAAGCGATCCGCTGAGCTGATGCGCCCGGCGCACCTCGGCGGCGGGCACGGTCGCGGCCCGCGCGATCGCATCGGCCATCACGCCGTCGAGAGCGCCCTGCCGCAGATCCCCGGCCAGCAGCCGCACCAGGAAGCCGCGCTCACCCTCGGTGGCACGGGCCAGCAGGCCGCCGAGCAGGCGGCGGCGCTCGGCCTGTGAGCCGTGACCCGCGAGGAGCCCTATCTCCCCGAGGATCTGGTCGGTCTCGGCGAGGGTGAGCTGCGGCTCGGTCACCGGAGCCGGCAGCGCCCGCGCCGCGGCCCCGCCATACCCGCCCATCAGGTCGGTCAGCGCCGCGTACCCGACACCGATCTGCCGCTGGGTGAGGTCGCCCGACAAGAACGACACGGCCACCGCGATCTCACCCGCAGGTACGACTGTGAGCAGGTCCGCGATCAGCGCTATCTTTGCAAGCCGCCCTGGGGTTGCGGCGACGGCCGCCGACGTGCGCACGACGCTATCCAGCAGCATCGGCTACAGCCAGCCCTTCTGCCGCGCAATCTGCACGGCCTCGGCCCGGTTCCGGGCACCGAGTTTCTGGATGGCGGCGGACAGGTGATTGCGCACGGTGCCCGGCGACAGGTGCAGCCGCCCGGCGATGTCGGCGATCGCATCATGACTGGCAGCGGCCGTCAGAATCTCGCTTTCCCGCCCGGTGAGCGGGCTGTCCCCCTGGGCGAGCGCGGCGGCGGCAAGTGTCGGGTCGACCACCCGCTCACCGGCCGCGACGCGCCGGATGGCCGCTGCCAGGTCGGCCGCGGGTGCGTCCTTCAGCAGGAAACCGCGGGCACCGGCGGCCATCGCGGCGCGCAGGTAACCGGGGCGGTCAAAGGTGGTGACGATCACGACCGCGCCGCCGAACCCGGACGCGCGCAGCTGGCTGGCCACCTGGATGCCACTCGGGCCGGGCATCTCGATATCCAGCACGGCTACGTCCGGCCGATGCTTACGAGTCATCGCCAGCGCCTCGTCCCCGTTGGCGGCCTGTGCCACGACCTCGAGGTCTGGCTCGAGTTCCAGTAGCGCGGCGAGTGCCTGGCGGACCATGGTCTGATCCTCGGCAATCATGATCCGCAGGGTCACCTGACTATTCTCGCCCGGTCCGGGCGGCTCTTGGCCGAGTTTGCCGTCACGGCTGCGTGCCGAGCGGTACCACAACCCGGAGCCGAAAGCCCCGCGGTGCGACGGCCCCGGTCACGAGCTCGCCGCCCAGGCCGTGGACGCGCTCGGCGAGCCCGGCCAGTCCCGAGCCACCCAGCCTGACCCGGTCCTGGCCGTCCTGGGCCCGAACCTGGTCCGCGGGGAGCCGCAGCCGCGTGGCCGGACCGTCGTCGGCAGGTGGCCCGTTGTCGCTGATCTCCGCCATCGCCGTGGCCGGGCCGGTGGTGACGCTGATAGCAACACGCGTGGCCTGAGAGTGCCGGACAACGTTGGTGGTACCCTCCCGGACTGCCCAGGCCAGCGCCGCATCGACGTCGTGGGACAAGCCGCCCGTGTCCGCAGCGGTGATCTGGCTGGCGATACCCGCAGAGTCCAGCAGCTGCCTGGCCGAGTCCAGCTCGGCAGCCAGGTCAGGCTGGCGGTAGCCAGCCACCGCAGCCCGGACGTCGGACAGCGACTGCCTGGCCACCGACTCCAGCTCAGTGATCTCCGCGGCGGCCCGATCGGGATTGGAGCCGATGACCCGGCCGGCTAGCTCGGCCTTCAGCGTGATGAGCGAGAGCGAGTGTCCAAGCAGGTCGTGCACGTCGCGCGCGATGCGAAGGCGCTCCTCGGCCACGGCGGTTCTGGCCAGGTCGGCTCTGGTGCGGCGCAGCGCGCTGACAGCCTCGGCCCGTCTGCTCGAACTGTAGGCGAAGAACGCGACTACGGGCCCGATGACGGTGGCGGCAAGGGTGCCACCGAAGCCCACGTTGCTCGTGACGGCGACGCCGAAGCCGACTCCAGCGCACGCGACCGAGCTGAGCACGGCCGGCCAGCGAGTCTGGCTGAACCGCCCGGAAGCGCCTGCCGCCGCCGCTAGGACCGCTACCCAGTTGGTCCCGCCGACGGCGAACATGACGGCGGCAAGCGCAACGACTGCGGCGAGTGCGACCCAGGGTGCCGACCGGATCCACGGCGACGGCGGAGCGATGCCGAACGCGTAGGTGAGGATCACGAAGACGACGCTGCCAGCGAGCAGGAACCACCGCTCGCCAGCAGGAACGGCGTGCTGAGTGAAGTCGCTGATCGCAGTCGATAGCAGGACGAACAGGATGATGAGGGCGATCGCCAGATGCCGGTAGTGGCTCAGCCGGGTGTCGTCGGCCTCGTCCGGAGGGCCCGCGGGGGTGCGGAGCATGCCCCCAGGTTAGGCAGCCACGCAGGATGCGTCATGTACCAGCAATACCGCCCCGGCCGTGACAGATGTCACGGCCGGGGCGGCACCGCTGGCTTGGGCGTGCTCGTCAGACGATGCGGGAGCCGTCGGGCCCGGTATCCGGTCCTGGCTCCTCGTGCTGGCCTGGCTCAGCCGGGACCGCCGCTGTGGTGTCTTGCGCATCGGCAGCAAAGCCGCTGTCCTGCTTTCGCATCCGGATGGCGGCGAAGCTGGCGGCACCAGCGGCTGCGGTCAGCGCCACCGCCCCGGCCACGACGCCGCCGCGGACGCGCCTGCGGCGCTTGGGCACATCTATCTTGTGCGCTGCGGTCATGAGCGCGTCGGAGATCATCGGCGCGATGGTGTCGGTGATCGCGTGCGCCGACTGCTCAAGCTGCGGGGCGGCCCAGATCCGCGCCGCTTCAACTGCTGGTGTCGCCCTGGCGATCGCCGAGCCGGCGCCCTGCCGGACGGTCATGCCCGCGTTCTGCGCGAACGGCACGGTCTTGCCGGCCAGCGTGCCTACCGGCCGGCCCGCCCGGGCGAACCGATCGCCGAATCCGCTGCTGCTTGAAACAGAATGTTTCCTGGTCGAGACGGACACTGTTACCTCCCAGCTGTCGCTCCGTCAGGCTCAACATCTTCCCGGCCTGACCAGGGTCAATCGCCCGGCGGCCGAGGGCCGAGTGCCTCGTGGCCCGAGCACTCGCCGCGCGTGGCAGGATTCCAGGTATGACGAACACGCTGACCGCGACGCTGCGGACAAGCCAGGGGGACGTCGTCGTCCGGCTCTTCCCCGATCACGCGCCCGCTACCGTGCGGAACTTCGTGGAACTGGCCGAGGGCAGTCGGGAGTGGACCGACCCGACCACCCGCAGGCCCAGCCAGGCAAAACTGTACGACGGCACGATCTTCCACCGGGTGATCCCGGACTTCATGATCCAGGGCGGGGACCCGCTGGGCACCGGCACCGGCGGCCCGGGCTATAAGTTCGCTGACGAGTTCCACCCCGAGCTGTCCTTCGACCGGCCGTACCTGCTGGCAATGGCGAATGCGGGACCCGGCACGAACGGCTCCCAGTTCTTCATCACCACCGTGCCCACGCCGTGGCTCAACCGCAAGCACACGATCTTCGGTGAGGTTATCGACGGCTCGGACGTCGTCGAGGAGATCAGCCGGGTGAGGACCGGCCGCGCTGACCGCCCGATGACCGACGTCGTGCTCGAGTCGGTCGAGATCGACCGCGGCGACAGCCAGTAGCCAGAGCGCGGGCCCGCAGATGTCCAACCCCCCGAATCAGGATCAGGCTCAGGCTGCCCCGCCGGCGTGCTACCGCCACCCCGGTCGCCCGACCTATGTCTCCTGTACGCGCTGCGGTCGGCCAGCGTGTCCAGACTGCCTGCGTCCCGCCGCCGTGGGTCACCAGTGCCTGGACTGCATCCACGGCGGCAACCGGACCGTGCGGCGGCCGACCGGCCGCTTCGGCGGCGCCATCGTTAACCGCGCCCGGGTAACGCAGGCGCTGATTGCCCTGAACATAGTGCTCTACCTGATCTTGCTGGTGCACCCGAGCCTTGCTGTCGATTGGGGGATGCTCAGCCGGGCCACTGTCAACGGACGGCCCGCGGGCGTGGCCGCCGGCCAGTGGTACCGGCTGCTCACCAGCGCGTTCCTGCCCCCGACCGGCGGCCTCGGCCTCCTGGACATCGCGTTCAACCTGTGGGCGCTTCTGATCGTCGGGCCGCCTATGGAACGCCAGCTCGGCGGTGTGCGGTACATCGCCGTCTACCTCGCCAGCGCGATCGGCGGGTCGGTCAGCTTTTACTATCTTGCGCCGCAGAACGAGCTGGCGCTCGGTGCGTCGGGTGCGATCTTCGGCCTGTTCGGCGCCTGGTTCGTGATCGCTAGGCGGCTCCGGCTCGACGCTCGAGTCATCGTGTTCGTCATCGCCGTGAACCTGGCCCTCGACTTCGCGGGGCGGCACTATATCGCCTGGCAGGCGCACCTGGGCGGGCTCGTGACCGGCGGAGTGCTGACAGCGGCCTACGTCTACGCGCCCCGGCGGCGCCGCGGCGCCACGCAGCTAGCGGCGACGGTGGCCGTGCTCGCCATCCTCGCGCTTGGCGTGATCGTCCGCGACCAGCAGCTGGTCGGCACGGTTCTCGGCTAGCGAGTCAGCGCCACTTGGTGGCGAGCCCCAGGCCGGCGATGATGAAGGCAAAGCCGACCACGAGGTTGCCGGGGCCCATTGCGCTCACCGGGTAGCTCTCGTTGCTCACGTAGAAGACCACGATCCAGACCAGACCGACCAGCAAGCTGCCCAGCATGGTCGGCGCCAGCCAGCGCGGGCTCACCTTGCCCTTCGCGGCCCTGGGCGGCGGCGTGTAGACCGCCTTGCTTCGCGTGCGGGACTTCGGCACCGTCAGTCATCTCCCGGTCGACACTCGCTCCCCGTCGGCGAGGAGACCGACGGCAGGGCCCGGCTGCGCCGGCGCGCGCCCCGGCCGTAAGCGTAGTTGGTTTGGCGAGATCTCGCGCCTGGCTCTGGGCGGCCCCTCGGCTCAGCCAGTGGTCCGGCGCTAGCGAGCTCGCCGCCCTCACGAGCCCCACCGGCCTGGCGCTGGGCACGCCGTTCGCCCTGCTGCGTGTCCCCCAGCTGGGCCGGAGCTGGCAGTTCGCCGTGGTTCAGGGAACGGGAGAGGCTCAGCTCGCGCCCGGACACCTGCCCGGCACGGCGCCACCGGGACAGGTCGGTAACTTCGTCGTGGCGGGACACCGGGTGACTGCAGGCGGTCCGTTCTGGCGGCTGCCCAGCCTGCACGTCGGCAGCCTGGTGACCCTTGTCACAATCAACGCCCGTTACGTCTACGAGGTCACGGGAGCGACCGCCGTGGTTACGGTGACGTTGAGGGTGACGGCGTGGGGGACGGCGACGGCGACGGCGACGGGCTCGACTGCTGCACCACGAAGATGGTGATGTTCGAGCCGGGCGCTAGCTGGGTGCCAGCCTGGGGCGAGGTGCTGGCGACCGTGCCCGGCTGGCCAGAGCCTGAGGTGCTCGGCTGCACAGACACGTTGAAGTCATACGGCGCGCCGGACAGCAGGTTCTGGGCATCTGCCTGACTCATGCCGATCACGCTGCTCGGCACGGTCTGCAACCCTGGGGTCACAGTGATCGTCACGGTTGAGCCGCGAGGCTTGAACGTACCCGCGAGCGGCGACTGGTTGATCACGGTGTTGGGGGGCGTGCCCGCCTGCTGGCCTGTGGTCACCGAGACCTTGAAGCCGTCCGATGAGAGCTCATTGGTGGCGGCTCCCTCGCTCTTCCCGACCACGTCCGGGATGCTGATGCTCGCCGTCGCCGACGCACCGCTGGAGTAGACGATGTTGATCTTGGTGTTCTTGGGCTCGGTCGCGCCGAAGCCGGGGCTCGTGCTGATGACGTCGCCCTTAGGCTGCGTCGACGATGCCCGCGCGGTGGTGGCGCCGATCTGGAAGCCCTGCTTGACCAGGGTGGATTCCGCCTTGACCAGCGACTCACCGACCACATTCGGCACCGGGACGCCGCTGCTGCCGCTGCCGATGAACTTCAGCAGCACGATCACCGCGACGAGGACCACGACGACGGTAGCCAGCGTGACCCACGGCCAGACCCGGTGCTGCCGCCTCGCCTCGCCGTCTGGGCCGCTGCCGTCCGACCCGTAGCCCGGCGGACCGTACTGGTACGGCGGGATCGAAGTGGTCCGGCCGGCGACCTGAGTCCCCGCCGCCCCCAGCCTGCGAGTACCGGAGCCGTAGGCAGCGGGCATCGGCGCGGCGAGCGGTGCCCCGGCCAGCGCCCGCTGGATGTCATTGCGCATCTCCCCGGCCGACTGGTAGCGGTCCGCCGGGTCCTTGCGCATGGCCTTGAGCACGATGGCGTCGGCCCAGGCCGGCACCTCGGGGTCGATCTGCGACGGCGGTATCGGCTCTTCTTTGACGTGCTGGTACGCGATGGCCACCGGCGAGTCGCCGGTGAACGGCGGCCGCCCGGTCAGCAGTTCGTACAGCAGGCAGCCAGTCGAGTAGAGGTCGCTGCGCGCGTCCACCCGCTCGCCCCTGGCCTGCTCGGGCGACAGGTACTGGGCCGTGCCGATGACCTGAGCCGTCTGGGTCATGGTCAGCTGCGAGTCGGCCACCGCCCTCGCGATGCCGAAGTCCATGACCTTGACCTCGCCGGACCTGGTCAGCATCACGTTGCCGGGCTTGATGTCGCGGTGCACGATGCCGTTCCGGTGGCTATAGTCCAGCGCTCGCAGCACGCCGTCGGTGATCTCGAGCGCGCGCTCGGGCAGCAGCCTGCGATGGTCCTTGAGCAGATCGCGCAGCGTCCGTCCGTCGACGAACTCCATCACG
Organism: Streptosporangiaceae bacterium; assembly: GCA_030040815.1. The sequence goes on along the minus strand of JASHSZ010000485.1, from coordinate 10,303 downwards.
ATGTACGGCACCGGGAGGTTGCCGACCATGTCCTCGCCGGTGTCGTAGACAGCGACGATCGAGGGGTGGTTCAGCGAGGCGGCGGACTGCGCCTCCCGGCGAAACCTGGCCTGGAAGGTCTGGTCGCGGGCGAGGTCGTCACGGAGCGTCTTGACTCCGACGACCCGGTCGAGACGGATGTCGCGAGCCCGGAACACCTCTGCCATGCCACCGCGGCCGACGATGCCATCGAGTTCATATCGGCCGCCGAGCAGCCGTGGCTGAGTCATGTCGCGCACTTAAGTTACCGTCCTGCTTATTGAGGGCTGTGACCAGCATGACAGTCTCGGGTTGCTGCCGCACGCCCGGCTTGTCACGTTACCCGGCGGCGGGCCGTGGTAGGGCCTGGCCGTGGTCGCCTGGCTCATGAGTGTGCCGCCAGGTAGGCCTCGATGACCTGCACCGCGATGGGCGCGGCGGCGTCCGCGCCGTATCCGCCGCCCTGAACCATGACGCCCACTGCGATGGGCGAGGGGCTGCCGTTGGTGCCGGGCACGAAGCAGGTAAAGACCGCGTCGTTGAGGCCGGTGTTGTTGATGCCGTTCTGGGCGGTGCCGGTCTTGCCGTCGATCGTGATACCGCCGGTAGCCTGCGGCCCGGCCGTCAAGTAGGCGGTGCCGCCTGGATTGTGAGTGACCTGGTACATCATGCTCTGCACATCACCGGCCACCGCCGGGGACACCGCCTGGCTGAGCACCGACGTCTTAGCCGACTGGATCACGGCGAGGCCCGGTCCCACGACCTGCTGGACCAGGTAGGGCTCCATGAGCTGGCCGTGATTGGCGATCGCCGCCGCGAACATCGCCTCCTGAAGCGGGCTGACGGCGTCGTTGTACTGGCCGATCGCCGAGTAGGCGGTCAGCGACGGGTCAGTCCAGCCCGGGCCCTCGGGCAGCACGCTCGTGGCGACGGGCAGCGGGAACCACGGGAGGCGGGCGTTCATCCCGAACTTGCTGGCATAGGTCCGCAAGGTCTGGGCGGTGAGCTTCATGCCAAGATCACCGAACGCCGTGTCGCACGACAGGTAGAACGCCTCGATGATCGGCGGGTTGCCGTCGTCGCAGACCTCGTAGTCGTCGTTGTGCAGCGTGTGCCCATTGGGGAGGGTCAGTATGGTCGGCGCAGGGATGGTGGCGTTCACGCCGGCCACGGTGCCGGTAGAGAAGGCCGCTGAGCTCGTGACGATCTTAAATGTCGAGCCGGGTGGCAAGATCATCTGAGTGGCCCGGTTGAGCAGCGGCTGGGACGGGTCAGTGAGCAACTGCTCGTCGATCTGGTTTAGCTTCGTGCCGTTGGTCGTCGTGAGCGCGTTGGGGTCGAAGCTCGGATAGGACGCCATGGCGAGGACCGCGCCGGTACTCGGGTTGATAGCCACCACGGCGGCCGCATGCCCACCGTCGCTGGCGAGCGCGTTGTAGGCGGCCTGCTGCGCCGCGGGGCTGATGGTCAGCTCGACGGTGGCGCCCTGCTTCTGCTTGCCGGTCAGCAGCGAGGCGAGGTTGTGCACGGCCAGGCCGGGATTTGTGCCGGACAGGTAGCTGTCCTCGGCGTGCTCGATGCCGGTTGTGCTGTACATCGTGTCGTAACCGGTCACCGGCGCGTAGACCTGGCCCTGCGGGTAGTAGCGCTGGTAGGTGTCGGTGTCCTTCACCGGCAGCGATTCGGCGATCTTGAGGTCGGTGCCATCGCCGTTCGCGATGATCGCCCCGCGCTGGTAGGTGAACTGCTCGTTGAAGACCCGGATGTTGCCCGGCTCAGCAGCCAGCTTGGTGGTCTCGAATGCCTGCACGTAGTTCATGTTGATCAGCAGCAGCACGAACATGACCAGACAGGCCAGCGAGATGCGGAGCAGCGCGCGGTTCATCCGGCCCGCACCACCTGGGTCATGCCCTCGTCCTGGATCGGCTGCGGCGCCGGGCCGCGGGCGGTGTCGCTGACCCTGATGAGCAGGGCCACCAGGATCCAGCTCGCCACGAGCGACGAGCCACCCTGGGACAGGAACGGGGTCGTGATGCCCGTCAGCGGAATGAGCCCGCTCACCCCGCCCACGATGATGAAGATCTGCAGGGCCAGCACGAACGAGAGCCCGCCGACCAGCAGCTTCGAGAACGGATCGGGCACCGCGATGGCGGCCCGCAGCCCGCGCTCAACCAGCAGGCCGAAGATCAGCAGTAGCGCCATCACGCCGACCAGGCCGAGTTCCTCACCGAATGCGCTGAAGATGAAGTCGCTCTGCACCAGCGGCGTGTGATACGGCTGGCCCTGACCAAGCCCGGTGCCGAAGAGGCCGCCGAACGCCAGGCCCTCGAGGGCCTGCACCGGCTGATAGGCGATGCCGGTCGGGTTGCTGCCCGCGAACGGGTGCAGCCAGACCGTGAACCGCTCCATCACGTGCGGGACCATCAGCGCGGTCAGCCAGGAGCCGGCCAGGAACAAGATCACCCCGATGAGCAGCCAGGATGTCCGCTGGGTGGCGATGTAGAGCATGACCACGAACATGCCGAAGAACAGTGCGGACGTTCCGATGTCGGTCTCGAAGATCAGAATCAGCAGGCTCGCGGCCCAGGCGATAAGCACCGGGCCGAGGTCACGTGCCCTCGGCAGCACGATGCCGAGCACCCGCCGCCCTGCCAGGGCCAGCACGTTGCGCTTGCTGACCAGGTACCCGGCGAAAAACACCGCGAGCGCGAGGCGAGCGAACTCGCCTGGCTCGACGGAGAACCCGCCGAAGATGATCCAGACCTTGGCGCCGTTAACGACGCTGTGGCTCGTCGGAAGAATCGCCGGGATCGCCAGCAGCACCAGGCCGACGGCGCCGAGAGTGTAGGTGTAGCGCTGCAGGACCCGCACCTCGCGGATGAGCACCAAGATGGCCACCAGCACGGCGACGCCGACGCCGGTGTACAGCAGCTGCGTGGTCGTCGCCGAGCTCGACATGTTAGTGACCTGCAGGCCGGGATTGCCGTTCCGGCCAGACTCTTGCAGCCGGTAGATCATCACGATGCCGAGCCCATTCAGCAGCGCGGCGAGCGGCAGCAGCAGCGGATCGGCGTGTGGCGCGAACCGCCGGATCGCCAGGTGAGCCACGACCATGAGGACGGCGAATCCGACCAGGTCGCCAGGCAAGCCGGGCAGCTTACCGCGCAGACCCAGCCCGACCGCGCCGTAGGCGAGCAGGACCACACCGACGGCAAAGGCGAGCATGACCAGCTCAGTACGGCGCCGACCACGCGGCAGAGCGACTGGCCGATCGACGCCCGCGGCTACGGTCACCCTTCCCCCTGTGCCTGGCAGTACGCCGGCACGCGAGGCTCGGGCGGTGCCTTGGCCGAGCTGCCGGCGCTCGACTTGGTCCCGGCCTGGCCATACCTGGCCTTCCACCTACTCTGCGCGGCTTGATCCTGCTTGCACGTGTACGAGCGCGTGATGGACGTCAGGGTCGCCTGCGACTTGGCCAGGGTGGTCGGGTTCGTGGGCAGCGTCAGGTCGCCGGGGACGTGCGAGAGCGGGATGCCCGTCCGGCGGTAGACACTGGACAGGCTGATGAACGCGATCTTCTCGTTGATGCCACGATAGATGCTGACCTGACCGCCCTCCGCGCCCAGGTAGTACTGGCCCTGGGTAGCGCGGTAGCCCGCGTACAGCCCGGCGACCACGACGACCACCAAGACGATGAGGATCGTCGTCACCACGGGCCAGCGGCGTTGTGGCTCGGTGAACTCATCCTGGGCGTCGTCCGTCTCGCCCGCCTGCTCAGTAGCAGGGCGGCCGCGCCCGTTGAGGCTGGCGCCGGCCGGGCTGTCCGGGCTGTCTGCGGTGCCGCGTCCGGTGGCCGCCCGAAGCAGCGTCAGCGCGTCGCCGCTGGCCGCCGCGCCAACCAGCTGTGCCTTCCTTGTCGGCGGCACCGGGCCTGACTCGTCCACGACGTCGGCCACGATGCAGGTGATGTTGTCCGGGCCGCCGTTGCGAATGGCGAGCGTGATCAGGTGACCGACCGCCTCGTCCGCGTCCGCCACCGTGGACAGCACCTGATGCACCTCCTCGTCGCTGACGACATCGGTCAGGCCGTCGGAGCACAGCAGGTAGCGATCACCGAGCTTCGCCTCGTGGATCGCTAGGTCGGGCTCGGCGTCCGTGCTGCCCTGCAGCGCGCGCATGATCAGCGACCGCTGCGGGTGGTTGGCGGCGGCGGCCGGGCTCAGCCGTCCCTCGTCCACTAGCGACTGGATCAGCGTGTGATCGCGGGTGATCTGGTAGAGGTCGTTGTCCCGCAGCAGGTACGCCCGCGAGTCACCGATGTGGCACACGGCTACCTGGTCGTCCGCCCACAGCAGTGCGGTCAGCGTCGTGCCCATGCCCTCAACGGCGGGGTCGGACACGCTCATGTCGTGCAGCGTGTCGCGGGCAGCGGCGACCGCGGCAGCGAGCGCATCGAGCATTTCCTCGCCGCGGGTGAAGTTCTGGTTGTCCAGGGGCGCGATGGCGGAGATGGCGACGGCGCTCGCGACCTCGCCGGCGGCGTGCCCGCCCATTCCGTCGGCGATCACCAGCAGCCGCGGACCGGCATAGGCAGAGTCCTCGTTGCCCTCGCGGAGCAGGCCAACGTCCGAGCGGAGCGCGTAGTGCAGGGCGAACGTCATCTGCGCAGCTCCAAAACGGTTTTGCCAATCCGGATCGGCACGCCAATCGGCACTGGGGTGGGCGCGGTCACCTTCTGCCGGTCCAGGTACGTGCCGTTGGTGGAGCCGAGGTCCTCAACCAGCCATTGACCATCTTGCGGGAACAGTCGGGCATGTCGGGTCGAAGCGTAGTCGTCGGCCAGCACCAGCGTGGCGTCATCGGCCCTGCCTATCGTGATCTGCTGATCGGTGAGGCCGAGCGACGTACCCGCGAGCGTCCCGGCGGTCACGAGCAGATGCTGGGGCACGGCCCTGAGGGGTCGCGGCGGCCGGCTGACAGGCGCAGTCGGCTGCCGCACCCGCTGCCTCGAGCCGGTCCGCCGCCGGTGGGTGACCTGGCCAAACAGGTCCGTTCGCACCACTCCTACGGCCGCGATGACGAAGAGCCAGAGGACAGCAAGGAACCCGATTCTGATGAGGGTGAGCTCAAGCGCATTCATCGAGCCGTGGTCCTTGTCGCGACGCCGCTCGGGCGGCGTCTGTACGGGCGGCACCGGCTAGTGCCGCCTCCTTCCCTGCCCTTTGTGGATGTCAAAAGCTGCGTCCGTACCTGCGGGGGTGAAGTCGTCAGTAGCTGGCGTCCCGGCGGAACACCAGCGTCGTCCGGCCGAGGGTTACGCGGGTGCCGTCTGCGAGCGCTACCCGCCGGACTGGCTGACCGTTGACAAACGTGCCGTTGGTCGAGCCGAGATCGACCAGGACCACCTCACCGTCCTCGACCCTTATCTCGGCGTGATGCCGGGACACGCCGGGGTCGACGAGCCGCAGGTCGCAGTCGGTGCCACGGCCGAGGATGACGAGCGGCGTGGTGATCTCATAGGTGCGCTGGTGGCCGCCGTCCGGGCCGCCATCGGGACCGGAGACGAGCAGCCGCGGATTGCCGCGGAACCCGCCAGCGGGCTGCGGCAGGTCAGTGGCCGGGCGGCGGATCTCGCCATCCTCGACGGTCGTGCCGCGAATGACACCGGACAGGATCCGGAAAGTCCCGGTGGTGAGGTCGCGGACGCCCTCGAAACGCATCCGGACTGGGCCCACGAACGAATAACCCTGCTCTTTGGCGTACTCACGGGCTAGCGTGGCCAGCTCGATGCCCAGGCTGTCGGCATACATATCGAGGCGGGCGTAGTCATCCTCGGCTACTTCGACAACGAAGTCATTCGGCACCAGCGTGCGGCCCTGCGCCACGATGGCGGCCCGATCGTCCATTTCCCGCTGGATCGCGCTCGCCACCTCGACCGGCTGAAGCTCGGATTTGAACGCCCGCGCAAAGGCACCCTCGACCATACCTTCGAGCCTGTGCTCAAATCGCTGCAAGACTCCCACGGCGGCGCCCTCCTCTCACTGCCGTATCCGATCGTATCGGCGATGTGGGATAGCTCGGGGACGTGCTAACCTGACTGCCGCACCCGGGGCGGGTGGCGGAACGGCAGACGCGCACGGTTCAGGTCCGTGTGTCCGAAAGGACGTGAGGGTTCAAATCCCTCCTCGCCCACCGCCAGTTCCCCTGCACTCACCGGCTGCCGAGTCGGCTAGCTGGCCGCAGCATAGGCTCCGCGCGCGGTCCTTGTCCCCGGATCGACCCTGCTGGGCGGGCTATTTTGCGATGTGGCGACTGCCGTTTCCGGCCCGCATCGGGCGCTGTGACACAGATCATGACGGCTGGTCCTGGGTCGGCTGTGTCCCCCGGCCGTGGCGCTCGACTCTGCCCGGCCCGAGCGACGGTCAGCATCAGGCACAATCAAGGTGTGCCGGAACTGCCTGAGGTCGAGGCGCTCGCCGCCGACCTGCGCGAGCGCGCCCTCGGTCGGAAGATCGACCGCGCCGACGTTGCAGAGTTCTCGGTCCTGAAGACCTACGATCCGCCCCTGTCCGCGCTGCACGGCGGCGCGCTGGTCGGGACCGCGCGCCGCGGCAAGTTCCTCGACCTGGCGGTGCAGCCCGCCGACGGCGGGACCTTGCACCTCGTCACCCACCTGGCCAGAGCCGGGTGGCTGCGATGGCGGGAGTCGCTGCCGGAGACGCCGCCGCGGCCTGGCAAGGGTCCGCTGGCCTTCCGGCTGCGGTTCGCCGATGGGTCCGGCTTCGACCTGACCGAGGCCGGGACGCGCAAGCGGCTGGCCGTGTACCTGGTCACGGATCTTGCTCAGATCCCTGGCGTTGCGACGCTCGGGCCCGAGCCGCTGGATCCCGCGTTCACGGCCGACGTGCTGGCGGGCATCCTGGCCGGGCGCCGGACGCAGATCAAGGGCGTGCTGCGCGACCAGAGACTGATCGCCGGCATCGGTAACGCATACTCCGACGAGGTGCTGCACGCGGCGAAGATGTCGCCGTTCCGGCTGGCATCCAGCCTCACTCCGGCCGAGGTTGATGAGCTGCACGAGGTGATCGTCAGCACGCTGCGCGAGGCGATCGGGCGCTCCGACGGACTGACCGCGAGCGACCTGAAGCAAGAAAAGAAGGCGGGCTTGCGGGTCCACGGTCGCACCGGCCAGGCGTGCCCGGTCTGCGGTGACACGGTGCGCGAGGTGTCGTTCGCAGACTCGGCGCTACAGTACTGCGCGACCTGCCAGACCGGGGGCAAGCCACTGGCGGACCGGAGGCTGTCCCGGCTGCTGAAGTAACGCAGCACAGCCAGGACTCGTCACCACGGGCTAACCCGGACTCACCGGCTGCAGGTCTGAGCTCGCGGGCCCAAATATCTGCATCAGCTCGGCCCAGCGCTGCAGGTCGCAGCCGCCGTCCACGATGGTCTCGTCCACCTGCCTGCCCAGGTACGTCCCATCGACAACGGCTCGGGCGCCGCTCGCCAGGATCATCGGACACGCCATCACGGGGCTGACTGGCTGCGGCCCGAACAGATTCGGATCGGCGAGCAACTGAGCGCACGCCTTGGCCGGATCCGGCACCGTGCCACCGTCGGGGTCGCAGCGCAGCGTGCGGGAATAGGGCGTGCCGTTGTCCGCGGGATAGATCGTCACGTCCAGGGATACCTCGGTGGCTGTCGAAGGGCCGACGCGGATCGGCCCGCCGGGGCTGACGCCGCCGCACGCAGGGCATGCCACCGTGGGCTGCGCGCCGCTCAAGCGCGGAGATCTAGTCGTGGCGCCTTGGGCGCCGGCACTGCCGCAGGCGGCAACCAGCAGCACGCAGCTGGCCGCGGCGCACGAGAACCCGACCGCGCGACGCCGGGCCTTGCTCGTGATCCGGTGGCCACCGCCAGGATCCGGTGATGTGTGAGCGGGCGTTAAGCCAGTCGGATGCGTCATAACCCTTGGACGTTGTCTGTCGGCCGGTGGTTCCGTCGCGGTGGGAGGTTTGCGCAGTTCGGCGGCCGGAAGCCAGATCGGGGTGGGACGATGAGGCGGTGAGCTGGAAGCGGGCGGCCAGGCGCGATGATGGCCCCGTCCGCTCAGTGCTCGACTACGTGGCCGACGCGATTATCGCACTCGACGCGGACCGTAAGGTGACGCTCTGGAATCCCGCCGCCGAGCGGTTGTTCGGCTGGCCGGCGGCCGAGATCGTCGGCCGGGAGCCGCCGTTTGTGCCTGAGGAACTGCGAGCCGAGCACAACGCGGTCCTCGAGCGCGTCGCGAGCGGCGGTCAGGTGTCCTTTGCGACCCGCCGGACCTGCCAGGACGGCGCCGTCGTCGACGTGCGGATAAACGCGAGCAGCGTCCCGGACGCGGCCGGCGGCCCGCCGGGGTGGGTCTTCGTCTGTCACCAGACCAGAGACGACGAGGCCGTCCGGCACTACATGGCCGAGCGTGCCCGGCTGGTGCGGCGCCTCGGCGACGTAGTCGCAGACATGAACGCTCAGCTCGATCTCGAGTCGGTGCTGGATCGGATCGCTGCCAGCCTGCGCGAGCTGACCAGGGCTGACGCAGGCGGCTTTGTGGTGATCGAGAACGACCGGCTGCGACTCGTGAGCCTGGACGGCCTGCCCGCGGAGCTCCGCGGCCGCACTGCCGATCTGCAGAGCAGCACGGTCGGCGACCTTATGCGGTCCGGCAAGACGGTGCTGATGGCGACCAGTGACTCCTACGGTTTCGACGACCTGATCTGGGCGGCACTGCCCGGCCTGCACACGATCGCGCTCAGCCTTTCCCACGTGGCGGGTCGGCCCTACGGTGCGCTGTATGCGCTGTACAGCGGGCGCCGGGTCGGTCACGTGGAGCTCGAGTTGCTCGAGCTGCTCGCGGGGCACGCCAGCGTCGCGCTGTCTAACGTGACCGCGTTCGAGGAGGTGGTGCGCCAGCGCGCGCACGAGCGAGCGGTCATCGACGCCAGCGCTGACGGCATCGCCGTGCTGGATGCTGACGGTCTGGTGCGGCAGTGGAATCCTGCCGCGCACCAGCTGACTGGCCTGTCGCCGGAACTGGCGACCGGGCGTCACCCGCCGTTCCCGCTGCCGGAGCCCGGCGGCAAGCTGACGCACCGGTTGCCGAATGGGCGCTGGATCGACCTGCTGTGCACCGGCCTGTCCGGTCGGGGTGAGCGGGTCCTGGACTTCCGCGACGTGACCGCGACGAAGGAGCTCGAGGAGGCCAAGGACCTGTTCCTGGCCACGACGAGCCACGAGCTGCGCACCCCGATCACGGTGGTCCAGGGCTTTGCCAGCACGCTGGCGAGCCGCTGGGACAAGATGGCCGACGCCGACCGGCGGGCGGCGGTGCAGACCATCGCCGACCGGGCCGGCGCGCTGGCCCGGCTGGTAGAGCAGCTGCTGCTCGGCTCGCGCGCCGGGGCGGAGCAGCTGCAGGTCAGCCGCGGCGCCTTCGACCTGGCCGGGCTGCTCCGCGGTGCCGTGTCGGCGTTTCGGCCGCTGTCGGACCGGCACACGCTGTCCAGCGACATACCGGACGATCTGCCGGAGGCGAACGGCGATGCACTGGCGACCGACATCATCATCGGGCAATTGCTGGAGAATGCCTTCAAGTACTCCCCTGAGGGCGGCATTGTGACCGTGCAGGCCCGGACCAGGAACGGCGCCATCGAGGTCACGGTGTCGGACGAGGGGATCGGCATCCCGCCGGAGGACCGGGAGCGGGTTTTCGAGCGATTCGTCCAGGGCGAGGCCGGCGACCGGCGGCGGTTCGGTGGCATCGGGCTGGGGCTGTACATCGTCCGGCAGCTAGCCAGGGCTCAGGATGGGGAGGTTACCGCCGAAGGGCGGGATGGCGGCGGGACCGTCATGCGGCTGGTTCTTCAGCAGGCTAGCTACGAGGCCTGCCCGCCCCCGCCCGTTGGCGAGCCGTCCGCTGGCTGACCTGTGTGCCGCCGTCGGCGGCAGCCTCAGGTCACCCGCCGTCGGCCGTGGCCACTCGGTCCTTGATACGCCGCCGGGTGACGGGATCGCGCAGCACCGGCTCCCCGCCTGAGGCGGCGATGTAACGGTCGACGACGCTGATCACGTCCTCACCCTGTTCCACGATCTGGCCCCGTTCCAGCCAGATGACCCGGTTACAGGTGAGCTCGATCTCCTCAAGGTTGTGCGCAACCAGGAAGACCGTGCCGGCCTGCTCCCGCAGCTCCTGGATCCGGGCGTGGCTCTTGACCCGGAACTCTGCGTCGCCGGTGGCCAGCGC
>JASHSZ010000484.1 GCA_030040815.1 Streptosporangiaceae bacterium | reverse complement strand
TACGGGGCCGGCCGCGACGCCGCGGGCCGGCCGGATCCCCGGAGGTTACTGCGCCGTTGTGACTGTCCAAGCCCGCCCTCGGGAAGCACCGGCGGGCCCTGGGGCGTTGGCTTAGTGGCCCACTGAAAAAGATACGAGCCATTATCGTATTGCAATTGCGACCGCCCCGGCGCGCAGTCTGGCCCGTCGGGGTTACTCGCCAGTACGTGAGCTGGGGTTTCCTGGCCGGCTCCGGCATGCGATCATCAGAGGGTCCGGGGACGCCGCAGGGGCGCAACGAGACGCAGGAGGATCGATGACTGCTGACCAGGGCAGCCAGGCCAGTTCAGCCCCGACGCCGGCGCCCTCAGCGGGGCCAGCACAGCCCTCAGCGGGGCCAGCACAGCCCTCAGCGGGGCCAGCACAGCCCTCAGCGGGGCAACAGCCGCTCTACGGCGGCCAGGCAAGCCGGCGGCTCACCATCAGGGATCTTTCGGCCGCCAAGGCCCGCGGTGAGAAGTGGCCGATGCTCACTGCCTATGACGCGCTCACCGCGTCCGTGTTCGACGCCGCAGGCATCCCGGTCCTGCTGGTCGGCGACTCGGCCGCGATGGTCGTATACGGTCACGACTCCACCATCCCCGTCACGGTGGACGAGCTCATCCCGCTCACCCAGGCAGTGGTCAGGGGCACGCGCCGCGCGCTGGTCGTTGCCGACCTGCCGTTCGGCTCCTACCAGGCATCGCCGGCCGCGGCCCTGGAGACCGCCACGCGGTTCCTCAAGGAGACCGGCGCGCAGGCGGTCAAGCTCGAGGGCGGCTACCGCGTGCTGCGGCAGGTCGAGGAGCTCGTAGCAGCAGGCATTCCGGTGATGGCACACCTCGGCCTCACCCCGCAGTCGGTCAACGCGTTCGGCGGTTACCGGGTGCAGGGCCGCGGTGAGGACGGCGAGCGGCTGCTGCACGATGCCAAGGCCTTGCAGACGGCCGGCGCCTTCGCGGTCGTGCTGGAGTGCGTGCCGGCCGAGCTGGCGGCTCGGGTGACGACCAGCCTGGAGATTCCGACCATCGGGATCGGTGCGGGACCCGACTGCGACGCGCAGGTCCTCGTCTGGCAAGACATGGCAGGTCTGTCGCCGCGCACGGCCAAGTTCGTGAAGCGTTATGCCGACATAGCGGGCGTACTGCGGGATGCCGCGGCGTCGTTCGCGGCGGAAGTCGTGTCCGGCAGCTTCCCAACGCCCGAGTACTGCTACCGGTAGCGCTTCGCCGATCAGACGCCGGTGATGCGGATCCCGGCGTGCGCGGAATACCGGCGATTGATCGACACCAGATTCGCCGTCAGCGCCTCGACCTGGCCGCAGTTCCGGAGTCGGCCGGCGTAGATGCCGCGCATGCCGGGAATCTCCCCCGCCAGGGCTATGACCAGGTCGGTGGCTGCCCGGACGTCACCGAGCACGAGGACGTCCATGTCGACGGTCTCCACTGCGGGGTCGAGCAGCAGCCCGGCGGGGACGTGGTGAAACGCGCCCACCACCGTGCTGTCCGGGAGAACCGCCGCGGCCTGCTCGGCCGCGCTCCCCTCCGGCACGCGCAATGGGTGGGCGCCGCGCGAATCGAAGCCCATCGGGTTCACGCAGTCGATCACGATCTTGCCAGCCAACGGCCTGGCCAGCGCGGCCAGCAGGTCCCGGTGGCCTTCCCAGGGCACGGCAGCGATCACGACGTCGGCCTCCGCCGCGGCCTCGTAGTTGAGGCGCCCCGACAGCAGATCGCCGCCGAGCGCGGCGGCCGCCGCCGCGGCGCGTCCCGCGTCCCGTGAGCCGATGATGACTTGGTGCCCGGCCATCGCCAGCCGTCGCGCGAGACCGCGGCCCTCGTCCCCGGTGCCGCCGAGGACCGCGACCGTAACGCTGGTCAGACTCGCCTCGTTCAACGGGGCCGAACCCACTAGGTTCAACGGGGCCGAACCCGCTAGGCCCCCGGTGGGCGACGCTTCAGTTGGCATGCGCTGATCCTGTCAGATGCCAGGCACCCGCCCGAACCGGTCGGGCACCATGGGAGCATGAACGCCGACCAGGTCGCCACCCTCCGGGCGCTGCTCGCCCCGACCGGCTGGCTGGAGCGGACGTCGGCCTTCGCGCGCGCGCTCCGGCGCAGCGCCAGGACGCCGAACGGCTTGCTGATCTTCGGTCCCCCGCTGGACGAGCCGTGGCACATCACGGCGCATTTAGCGGACGAGAGCCGGATCGCCGGCATCCCCGAGCTGGCTCCCACGCTCGTGCGATGGTCACCCGAGCCCGGCGCTCCCGCGCATCTGTCGGTGGGCCTGGATCGGCTGATGTCGGCGACCACCGCGGAGACGCTGCTCGTGGTCAGCGGCGGGCCCGCGCCCGCCGAGTTGCTGGAGCGAGTGCACGACGTGCGGCGATCCGGAGCGACCGTATTCGCCCTCGATCAGGACGACCCGGACCTCGACCAGCTTGCGCACGAGTCGCTGCAGGTCAGCCCCGGTACGGCGCCATTCTCGTTCGACGCCGCTCAGCACCTCGTCAGCTCGGCCGTCGCCCTCGACGCCGCGCCTGGCCGGTTTAGCATCGCGGGCCCACCCGGCGCCAGCCGGGCTGCCGCGTCGACCGTGATCGCGGACCGCAGCCTGCGGGCCAGGCTCGCGAGGCTCCTGGACACGATGAGCGGCACGCCGGACGACTAGCCAGTGGCTGCCTAGTTCTCGGGCTGGCTCGGCTCCGGGCTGCCGTCCTCACCACTCGGGCGGTCTTCCCTGGCCTCGCCGCCGAGGCTGACCGACACCTGCGGGGCGGGCACCGTCGGTGCCGGCCGTCGGCCGTCGAGCTTGTGGATGCCGTAGATGGGCGGCGGCGTCATGCGCGCGAACTGCGCGATCGCCGTGCCGACGATGGTGGTCTGGGCCACGTGGTCACGGCTGAACGGCACGATCGGGCACTTGCGCTCGGTGATCTGAGTCTGCATGTCGCGCACCACCACACCGTCTGCGCCCATCCGGACCAAGTCGAGCTCGAGCTCGTTCCGCGCGTCGGTACGCATCTGCCGGACCAGGTAGGTATAGCCGTCGATCTCCACGTTTCCCGCCGTCCAGCGGGTCTGGCCCTTCGTCAGCCAGTCATCGTGGCGGTATCCGACCGCCACGCCGAGCGCGAGCCCCACCGGGATCCAGCCGTGCGCGACCAGCTTGGTGAAGTCCTGCCCGGATAGGTCGGACGCGAACGGCTGAGCCCGGCTCACCACTCCCGGGGCCCGGATGGCGGTGCCGAGTGCGCGAAATTCGAGGATGTCCTCGTTGTCGCCGAACGGGCCGACGTCGAGCCGCACGCCGATCACGCCGAGGGCCCCGAGCGCAGAGCACTCGGTCGTCATGCGCCGGATCGCGGCCCGCCGCGCCTGGTACAGCACCGACACCAGGGGCCTGGCCGAGCCGATCGCTGCCGCGCCTGTCGGCGGCACCGGCGCCTGCACCAGTCGCGGCCCGCCGCCGGGCGGCCGGTAGGCCGGGGTACCCTCGCGCCGGTACACCGTCATGCCGTACGGGCATTCCTCGTCACCCGCGTCGCCGATGTTGTACACGGCGGCACCGAGTACCTGCCCGACCGGCTCGAACCCCACCTTGGAGATAGCGGCGAACTCGTTGACCGCCAGCGTCGAGCCCCAGCTGTGCGTGTCGCGCTGGCCAGCGAGTCGCTCGCGCGCGACGGGGGGCAGCTCCTGGCCGGGGGGGTCGGCTGGCGGCATCGTGGTCAGGCGTCGAGGCTGAGCACCATCGTCGGCGTCTGGATGATGTGGTCGTCGCGCAGCGGCCGGACGGCGGTGCCGATGGCAAAGAACTCGGTCGTGTGCGAGCCCCACGTGTGGCTGTGCTGGCGCAGCTGCACGCCGACGATGCCCTCGGCGGCCAGTTCCTCCGCCTCGGCCTGCATCCGGGTCATCGCCAGCTCGCGCGCGTCATACAACGCCTGAGTGAACTGCTCGAGCTCGACGTTGCGGCCGATGTTGCCCATCTTGCTGCCGAACTTCTGGTGCGCGATGTGGTAGACGCACGATCCCATGACCATGCCAAGCGGCGCGTACCCAGCCCGGATGAGCGTCCAGAAGTCCTGGCCCGACAGATCGGAGGTGAACGGCATGCCCTTGTTATTGCGCCAGTTGGTCACTCCCCCGCCGCCGGCCCCCGGCTCGGCCACGACGGCGGTGCCGACCGCGATGAACTCG
>JASHSZ010000058.1 GCA_030040815.1 Streptosporangiaceae bacterium | reverse complement strand
CGACGGATGACCGGGCTATCGGTGATCGCGCTGCCCGGCGGTCAGCCGCGCCGGATCGAACTCCCCGAGGGCCGGTCAGTCGGCGCGCCAATCTGGGCACCCGACGGCCGGCGATTTGCGTTCACCCTGGACGAGCCGGATGGCATCGCGGTTTGGATCGCGGACGCGCAGGCAGCCACCGCGGCCGAGGTCCACGGCCTGCGGGTCAGGGACGTGCTGGCTAGCGACCCCACCTCGGTCGGCTCGACGGTGCGCTGGGCTCGAGACGGTGCCACGCTGCTGGCGCTCGGCTCGCCGGCCCTGCCGGAGCCGCTCAGTCCCGAGCCGATCGAGCCGCGCACAGAGGAGACGTCGGGCAAGCGGACGCAGATGGCCACCTTCACCGATCTGCTGCGGACCGACGCGGACGCGGACACATTCGAGTCGCTCGCCACGACCGTGCCGCTGCGCGTGGACACAGATTCGGGCACCGCCGTGGACCTGGGCGAGCCGGGCCTGTACTACTACATCGCCGAGTCGCCCGACGGCGCGCACCTGCTGGCGTGTCGGCTGCAGCGTCCGTTCTCCTTCCGGGTGCCGTACCCCTACTTCGCTCGTCGGGTCGAGATCTGGACGGCCGACGGCGATCTCCAGCGCGTCATCGCCGACCTGCCGGTCAGTGATGAGGTGCCCAGACACGGGGTGCCGACCGGCCCGCGCATGGTGTCCTGGGAGGAGTCGATGCCAGCCAGCCTGATCTGGACCGAGGCCCTTGACGGCGGCGACCCGATGGCGAACGTGGCGCATCGCGACGAGATCTTCCGGCTGCAGGCCCCGTTCGATGAATCACCCCGGTCCTGCCTGCTGGTCGAGCATCGCTGCCTCGGCTGGTACGACATGGCGGCGGCCGGGCAGCTGATGGTCACCGAGCACGACCGCGACAGGCGCTGGATCACCACCCGGCTCTCCAACCTAGCCGACCCCGCCGACAGCCGGGTGATCTTCGACCACTCGGCCGACGAGGCCTATCAGGACCCCGGCGTCCCGATGACGACCGTGCATCCGGACGGCACCCGGACCGTGCTGCAGGACGGCAATCAGATCTACCTGCGGGGCCAGGGTGCCAGCCCGGAGGGCGACCGGCCGTTCCTGGACCGGCTGGACCTGTCTGATCTGACCACGAAGCGGCTCTGGCGAAGCCCGGTCGGCGCGCTCGAGCAGGTGCTCGGCTTCTCGGGCGAAGATCGAGGCTCGGTACTCCTCTGGCATGAGAGCCGGACCGAGCCCCCGAACCTGGTGGTGGCCCGGCTGGACGGCAGCGACCAGACCCAGCTGACCTGGTTCCCCGATCCCCACCCGCAGCTGACCGGAATGGACAAGCGTCTGCTCAGCTACGACCGGGGCGACGGCGTGCGGCTGACCGGCTGGCTGCACCTGCCACCGGGATACGACCAGGGTCGTGACGGCCCGCTGCCGCTCGTGATCTGGGCATACCCGCTGGACTACGGAGACGCCGCTACCGCGGGCCAGGTACGCGGCACGACGGAGCGGTTCACCAGGCTGACGGCATCGGACCCGATCTGGTTCGTGTTGCGCGGCTACGCAGTGCTGCAGGGCGCGACCATGCCCGTCATCGGCGACCCGGAGACGATGAACGACAGCTACGTCGAGCAGATCACCGCCGCTGCGGTCGCGCACATCCGGGCCGTGGCCGACCTCGGCGTCGCCAACCCGCAGCGGGTAGCGGTGGGTGGGCATAGCTACGGCGCGTTCATGGCCGCGAACCTGCTGGCGCACACAGACCTGTTCGCTGCCGGGATAGCGCGCAGTGGGGCCTACAACCGCAGCCTGACGCCCTTCGGGTTCCAGGCCGAGCGACGCAACTTCTGGGAGGCGACAGAGGTTTACGATCGCATGTCGCCGTTCCGCCACGCGGACAAGATAACGGCGCCGCTGCTGCTCATCCACGGGGAGCGCGACTCGAACTCCGGGACCTTCCCGATCCAGTCCGAGCGTCTCTTCCAGGCAATCCAGGGCACCGGCGGCACGGCTCGGCTGGTGATCCTGCCCTACGAGAGCCACGGCTACGTGGCCCGTGAGTCGGTGCTCGACATGCTGGCCGAGCAGATCAGCTGGCTTGAGCGCTGGCTCACGGCAGCACCGGCAACCGATGAGATGCCCGCTCCCGAGCCGGACGAGGACTGGGAATAGGAAGCAGCCCGCGGGCAGCGGCGCCGCTCTACCGTTCGAAGCGCTCGGCCGCCGCCGGGTACTCGATGATGTCGTTCACGGTGAACCACACGCTGATCTCGTGCTTTGCCTCGTCGGCGTTGCCGGAGGCGTGCACCAGATTGGCCACGGCAATGCCACGCTGATTGGCGTATGCCCGGCTCATGTGCGCGAAGTCACCTCGGATGGTGCCAGGCGGGGCCTGGTCCGGATACGTCGGACCGACCAGCTTGCGGGTGCACGCGACCGCGTCGACGCCCTCGAGCACCATGGCCAGGACGGGTCCGCTCTGCATGAACGTCGCCATCGCCGCATATACCGCGGCCCCGAATCGCTCCTCAAGGTCGAAGTAGTGCCGGCGCATCAGGTCAGCGTCCATCCAGACCATCTTGCTGGCGACGATCTTCAGCATGGCGTCTTCAAAGCGTGTCACCACGCGCCCGACCAGTCCGCGAGCCACGGCGTCGGGCTTGAGCAGCACCAGCGTCTGCTCAACACCGGTGTCGGTACTCATGATCTTCCCCTCAAGTTTCATCAGGCCGCGCCGTTGCGGGCGCGCACAGCTTAGCGACGCAGCCGGCCGGGCAGGCTACAACGCACCGTCAGGCGGCAGAGAATCCACGCCTCGGCCGCACGCCCTGATCCGTGCGATGAGGACCAGATCGGCGCCTGCGGTCCATATTCTCGCTACTCTCGTTGATGCCGGATACTTCGGCCCTGGCGTCGCTGCCAGGGCGAACCCGACGACGGAGGGGCCGGCCGGTCCAGACGACGTCGCCGGCCGCGGTCCCGGTTAGGCAGTGGCAAGTGCATGACACCTGGGCGGCCAGGGACCTGCCCGTGCTGGACGCGACCATCGTCCTGCTCGAGCAGAGCTTCATGGTCACGGTTACCGACATCGCGGCGCGGACTGACCTCGCGCCCTCGGTCGTGGCAGCCGCACTCGAGGCTCTTGATCCCGTCTACGTCGACTTCCGAAAGACGACGACCGGCGGCGATCCCCGGTATTGGTATGTGTTCAAGGTGACGCCCGAGGCCCGGCGCGCGGTGGGGCAGTGGCCGACCGCCGAAGCGTTGGCCAGCAGGCTGGCCGAGGAACTTGCAATTGCTGCTCGAGACGAGCCCGACGCCCAGCGTCAGGGGCTGCTGGTATACGCGGCCCGG
>JASHSZ010000057.1 GCA_030040815.1 Streptosporangiaceae bacterium | reverse complement strand
TCAAGCGCAAGGGCGTGCTGATCGGCGACATGGTGGTGCTGCGCAAGGCCGGTGACGTGATCCCCGAGGTCGTCGCGCCGGTGGCCGACCTGCGGACCGGCGACGAGCGGGAGTTCGAGTTCCCGTCGCACTGCCCCGTCTGCGGGACGCCCCTGGCTCGCGAGGACGGCGGCGTCGACTGGCGCTGTCCGAACGCGCAGTCCTGCCCCGCCCAGCTGCGAGAGCGGCTGTTCCATTTGGCCGGGCGGGGCGCGCTGGACATCGAGGTGCTCGGCTACGAGGCAGCCAGCGCGCTGCTGGACTCGGGGCTGGTCACCGACGAGGGAGACCTGTTCGGCCTGACCGCGGAGCAGCTCGCCACGGTGCCGTTCTTCGTGACCAAGGCCGGAAAGCTGACGGCGAACGCTACTCGGCTGCTGGTCAACCTCGAGGAGGCCAGGCACCGGCCGCTGTGGCGGATCCTGGTCGCGCTGTCGATCCGGCACGTCGGGCCGACGGCGGCCCGGGCGCTGGCGGCCGCGTTCGGCTCCGTCGACGCGATCGTCGAGGCCAGCGAGGCCGAGCTGGTCGCCATCCAGGACGTCGGCCCCACCATCGCCTCCTCGATCCGGGACTGGTTCGAGGTGGACTGGCACGTGGCGATCATCGACAAGTGGCGGGGGGCCGGGGTTGACCTGGCCACCGAGGGGTTCGTCCGGCCGGCCGGCGGAGCCGCGGCCGCGGGCGGCCCGTCGGCTGGCCCGCTGGCCGGCCTGACCATCGTGCTGACCGGAACGCTGGAGGGGCGGACGCGGGAGGAAGCTGCCGAGGCGATCGAAGCTCAGGGCGGCAAGGTCTCCGGTTCGGTGTCCAAGAAGACCAGCTTCGTGGTGGCCGGGCAGAACCCTGGCTCGAAGCTGGACAAGGCCGAGACACTCGGCGTACGGGTCCTGGACGAGCAGGGGCTGGCGGCCCTGCTGTCGGACGGGCCAGACGCGGTGCTCGCCCCGCGCTCGGGCAGCTGAGCCGATCGCGACACGCCGTCTGAGCGCGCGTGTGTCGTAACTCCCGATCACAAGTTGTAACGGATAGTATGCAATTGGCTTCGGGAAGTACGTTTTTGGCCGTAGCATTAACGGGCAGCGGCGATCCCTGAACGCTCCGCGATGCTTGGCCGATGAGGAGTCATGACAGACCCGACCGATACCAGGGACATCGGCCCCCGCGTCGGCTCACCGCTGTGGATCTACACGTGGCTGGTCTCGCTGGCTGGCGCCGTCGTCTTTGCGGCATCGGTGGTGTTCGCCAGCCGCATGAACCTGCAGCCGCTGGCCATGCATCCGCTGCCCTGGGTCCTAGTCGGGCTCGTGATCTTCGGCGACATCTGGCCGGTCGTTACCCCCGGCCGCGCGAACACCGACGCACCGCGGGCGTCTATCGTCTTCAGCTTCGCGGCGCTGATCGCCTGGGGGCCGGCAGGCGTAGTGCTCGCGGCCGCCTCAAAGGTGCTGGTCCAGCTCGGCAGGCGCCACTCGCCCTACCGCGTCGCGTTCAACGCGGCGGCCACGGCGCTGCCGATGTTTGTGGCCGTGTGTGTGCTGTACGCCCTTGGCCTGCGGCGAAAGCCGCTCGGCGCGGGCAGCGCGGTCGGTGCCAAGTTGTTGCAGTGGGTTCCCGACGGGCATGACATCTGGAAGATCTTCCTGGCGGCGTTGGCGTGCTTCATCGTGAACTTCGTAATCATCAGCGTCGCAATCGCGGTGCACGCCCGGAAGCCGATCGGCCAGACGATGCGCAGCCGGCTGCCGTATCAGGCCTTGACCAGCACTGTTCTGTTCGCTGCCGCCACCTTGGTGGCCGTCGTCATCTACACGTGCTCGACGTTCTTCCTGCTCCTGTTCGCGGTGCCGCTGATCGCCTTCCACGTCGCCGCCGCGACCTTGCTGCAGCGCGAGCACCAGGCACACCACGACGAGCTGACCGGGCTAGCCAATCGGGCGCTGCTCATGCGCACCCTGGCCAAGACCCTGGAGCAGGCCGCCAGCTCGGGCGCCACCGTGGGCTTCCTGCTGCTGGACCTGGACCGCGGGCTCAAGGAGGTCAACGACACGCTCGGGCACGCCGTCGGGGACCGGCTGCTGCGGCTCGTCGCGCACCGGCTCACGCACAGCGTCCGGCCCGGCGATCTGGTCGCCAGACTGGGCGGCGACGAGTTCGCGATCCTGCTGCCGGCGGTGAAGGACGCGACCGTGCCCCGTGAGGTCGCAGCTCGGCTGCGGGCGGCCGTGGCCGAGCCGATCCGGCTCGAGGGCATGTCGTTCGTGATCGAGGTGAGCATCGGCATCGCGATGTTCCCCGACGACGCGACCGCCGACGAGACCCTGGTTCAGCACGCGGACCTGGCCATGTACCTGGCCAAGCAGCGGCGCAGCGGCGTCGAGAGGTACGTCGCCGACCTGGACCGGAATTCACCCGCCAGGCTCGCGTTGTTCGGCGACATGCGCCGGGGCCTGGACAGCGGCGAACTCGAGCTGCACTACCAGCCGAAGGTGTACCTGGCCGACGGACGGCCGGCCGGAGTGGAAGCGCTGGTCCGCTGGCGGCACCCGCGCCGCGGTGTGCTATCGCCGCGCGACTTCATCCCGGTCGTGCAGCAGTCCTACCTCATGCGCGAGGTCACGGCCTTTGTCATCGAGACGAGCGTGGCCCAGGCCGCCCGGTGGCGCGCGTCGGGCCTTGCGGTTCAGGTGTCGCTCAACGTGTCTGGCCGGGACCTGCTCGACACCGGCTTGGCGGAGCTCGTCCAGCAGAGCCTCAGCCGGAATCAGCTGCCCCCGGACGCGCTGCTGCTGGAGATCGACGAACGAATGCTGACCAGCGAGCCCGCGCACGCCGTCGCGACCGCGGAAGCGCTCGCCGACATCGGGGTCGGCCTGAGCCTGGACGACTTTGGCACCGGCTACTCGTCGCTGCTGCGACTGAAGCGGTTGCCGTTCGGCGAGATCAAGGTCGACTCGTCGTTCATCGCCCGGATGCTCGAGTCACCCGAGGACGAAGTGGTCGTGAAGTCGATTCTCGACCTCGCCGCCGGGCTTGGCATCATGTCGGTGGCGGAAGGTGTCGAGTCGGCTGCGGTGGCCGCTGCGCTGATGACCATGGGCTGCGTGGCCGGGCAGGGCTGGCACTTCGCCAAGCCGATGAACGTGGTCTCGGCGACCGCGTGGCTGACTGAGCACTCCGCGCGCGCGGAGCCCGTCAAGGCGCAGACCGTTCGCTAGGCGCTGCTCGTCCGGCCAGCGGAGCCGCGGGCCGATAATGCCGTCGGTCGCGGGAAGGCCGCCCCATAGGATGGCCTGCATGGCCATTACCAGGGACGAGGTAGCCCACCTGGCCAGGCTGTCCAGGCTGGCCCTGACCGACGCCGAACTCGACCACTTCGCTGGCCAGCTCGA
>JASHSZ010000056.1 GCA_030040815.1 Streptosporangiaceae bacterium | reverse complement strand
GTGGTCAGCGGGATGCCCGCGTACGTGGGCACGGCGGTGGCGGCAGACACGCCGGGCACGACCTCGAACGGCACCCTGGCCTTGGCACACGCCGCGGCCTCGGCTGCCGCGTTGCCGGACAGGAACGGGTCGCCGGGCAGCAACCGCACTGCCAGCTGGCCGGCCCTGGCGGCCTTGATCAGCAGCTTCGGGTCCTGCAGCTGGGCGTCGGAGTCGGCGAGCGTGGCGTCCGGCTTCAGCAGGTGCCCAAGCCGCTCGCCAAGCCACTGTGACGCAACCACCAGGTCCGCGCGCCCGATCAGCGCCGCGGCCCGGACCGTCAGCAGGCTTTCCTCGCCCAGGCCAGCGCCCACGAACGCGACCCAGCCGGCTACCCGGGCGTCCGCGCTCCGCGCGGTGGCCTTGTCGCTCGCCGACCTGGTCTGCTTATTGCCCTTCCTGGTCATGGTTGTGGGGTTCACTTCTCATCGTCCCCGCTACTGAGGTGTCCGGCGGACACAGCCATAACACTTGCCGCGCCCCGGCTCAGCAGATCCGCGGCCACCTGGCGACCGATCAGCTCGGCCGCCGCCAGCGGGCCGCTCGCGCTGCCGCGAAGCGCCATTCCCCCGTCCGCCGCCACGACGACGCCGTGCAGCGAAAGCTCGTCTGTCCCGGCGGCATAGGCCCCAACCGGTGCCGCGCAGCCAGCCAGCAGCCCGCCAAGCAGGCTGCGCTCTGCCGTCGTCGCCGCCCGGCTGACCGGGTCATCCACGCAGCCGAGCAGCGCAACGAGATCTTCCCTGGCCTGGTTGCACTCAACCGCGAGCGCGCCCTGGCCGGCCGCGGGCAGCATCTCGTCGGGCTCGAAGATCTGGGTCACCGCGTCCAGGCGCCCGATCCGCGCCAGGCCCGCATAGCCCAGCACAACCGCGTCGAGTTCGCCGGTCTCGACCTTGGCCAGCCGGGTGCCCGCGTTGCCGCGGACCGGAACCGGGCGCACATCAGGGCGCAGCAGCAGCAGCTGGGCGGCCCGGCGCGGCGAACCGGTACCAATGGTGGCCCGGTCCGGCAGGTCAGCAAGCTTCGCTCCGTCCCGCGTCACCAGCGCATCCCGCGGATCATCCCGGACCGGCACCGCGGCGAGGGCGATACCGGGCGCCGCGCCGGTGGGCAGGTCCTTGAGCGAATGCACGGCGAGGTCGATCTCACCGGCGAGCAGGCTGGCTCGCAGCGAGCTGACGAACACGCCGGTGCCGCCGATCTGGGTCAGCAGGTCGCGGCTCCGGTCACCCGCGGACTCGATACCGACATAGCAGACCTCGCGCCCGGTCTGTGCCGTGATAGCGCGGCCAACAAGGTGAGACTGCTCCATCGCCATGGGACTGCGGCGGGAGCCCAGGCGCAGCAGGGCGCCGCTCATCGTTCCTCCCGGTACCCCTGACTCGTCGCGGGCTGCGGCCAGCCTGGCAGCTGGGCGTCGGCCTGGGCAACAGCCTGGACCGCCGCCGGGTCAAGGTCGAACAGGACACGCAGCGCGTCCTCATAACTGGCCGCGCCCGGAGCGCCAGCCAGTTCTTTCACTCGCACGGTCGGATCGTGCAGCAGCTTGTCGGTGACCCGCCGCATCGACTTCGCCACCTCGTCCATCGCCGCAGCGTCGAGCCGGTCGAGGCGGCCCGCTAGCCGGGCGATCTCGGCGTCGACCACCTGCGCGGCCTTGGCCCGCAGCGCGACGACGGTCGGCGTCACGGCTGCCGCGCGGGTTGCTGACATGTGCGCGGCAAGCTCCTCGGTGATGATCCGGCGGACCTCGCCGATCTCCCGGTCCCCCGGCTCGAACGCCGGGTGACCGTCGCCGGCCAGGGTCTCCAGGTCAGTCACCGCCACGCCGGGCAGGGTGGCCACGGCGGGCTCCACGTCCCTCGGCATCGCCAGGTCAAGCAGCACCAGCCCGCCCCCGGCCGGGCCAGCCGCACGCTGCTGCATGGCCGCGCCGATCATGTCCGCCGTGATGACGTGACCGGATGCGCCCGTGCACGTGACGACCAGGTCCGCGACGGCCAGCTCCGCGACGACGTCCGCCATGTCGGCGGCCCGGCCGCCGACCGAGGCGGCGAGCCGCTGGGCCCGTTGCCTGGTGCGGCTCGCGACCACGAGTCGGGAGGCGCCGGCCTTGGCCAGGCTCGCCACCGCCAGGCCGCTCATCGCACCCGCACCGATGATGAGGACTCGCGTCCCGGCGATCGCGGACGACGGTGCAGCGAGCGAAGGGCTGTCATTACCGGCGAGCCCGTTCCCCTCCAGATGCCTGGCGGCTGCCTGCAGGCCCACGCTGACCAAGCTCGCTCCCGCCGCGCCAACGCTCGTCTCCGCCTGCGCGCGCTTGCCGGCGCGCAGCGCCAGCGAGCCGAGATCGGATAGCGTCCCGCAGAGTGTGGCCCGGTCCCTGCCCTGCCGCAGCGCCTGCCGCAGCTGGCCGAGGATCTGGCTCTCGCCGACCACCATCGAGTCAAGCCCGCAGGCCACCGCCAGCAGATGCTGCACGGCGCGGTCCTGGTAGTGCACGTACAAGCACGGCGTGAGCTCGGCGGGCGGCACGTGGGAGTGCCGGGACAGCAGCTCGCAGAGGGCGGCGACGGCGCCGTGGAACTTGTCGACCTCGGCGTAGATCTCGACCCGGTTGCACGTACTCAGCACGAAGGCGCCGGCCACGTCGTCGGCCCTGGCGACGTCGTGCAGGAGCTTGTCCAGGGCGTCTCCGGTCAGCGTGACCCGCTCGAGCGTCGCGAGCGGGCTGCCTTTGTGGCTCAGTCCGACGACCAGAACGCTCATGTGCCTACCGCCTGGACTCCTGTCTCGTATTCGTCGGGCGTGCCCTGAGCTGCCAGCCCGGCTGCCACGTCCAGGCGAGCGGTAGCGCTGAGCCCGGCCGCACTCAGGTCCTGGCTTTCGGTCGGCACCGCGTCTCCCCCCGGCACGCTGTGCGTCTCCAGCGCGCCGACCGTCTCCAGCACGCCGTCGATTCGCCGACCGGCGAGGCGGCCGTCCCGCTTGCGCTCGGAGCACCCGACGGCTGCTCCGCGTCGCTGCGCGTGGAAGGCGAGGATCTGCAACTCGATCGACAGGTCGACCTTACGCACCTCGACGCCAGATGGCACGTTCAGCACCACCGGCGCGAAGTTCAGGATACTCGTGACGCTGGCACCGACTAGGCGATCGGCAACATTCTGAGCGACCGCCGCAGGCGTCGCGATCACTCCGATCGCCACGCCAAGGCGCCGGATGACATCCTCCATGTCGGCTGTGCTGCGCACGGTGTGCCCGGCGATCAGGGTGCCCACGACCGCGGGGTCGCTGTCGACGAGCGCCGCGATGCGGAACCCGCGGGACGCGAAGCCGCCGTAGTTGGCGAGCGCCCGGCCCAGGTTGCCGGCGCCGACGATGAGCACCGGCCAGTCCTGGGTCAGCCCCAGCTCGCGGGACACCTGGTAGACCAGGTAGTCGACGTCGTATCCGACCCCGCGGGTGCCGTAAGAGCCAAGATGGGACAGGTCCTTACGGAGCTTGGCCGAGTTCACTCCGGTGGCCGCGGCCAGCTCCTCGCTGGACACGGTGGCCACGCTCCGGTCGGCGAGAGCGTAGAGCGCGCGGAGGTACACGGGTAGTCGAGCGACCGTTGCGTCTGGGATGCCGTGCGAGGGGGGCGCGTCCTCGGCTCCGTTGCCTGCCCGGCGGCTGATGGGCGAGGCGCCGTCGGAGGCGGCGGTGCCGCCTTGGCCAGGGTTGCGGCGGCCAGCACCCCCGCGGGCCGGGTTACCGCGCGTGACGGCCGGACGGCGGGACATGCGCCGGTCCTCCAGGGGACTCGGTATGCCAATGCGCGAGCCGCAGAAGCCGCGCCTGATCGATCACGATCCACCGTACGCCCTTGTGAACGCTTGCACAAAGTCGCCCAGCGCCTGCCGAGAGCTGGACGGTTGGGGCCAGCCGCGCTGCTGGGCCAGGCCAGATTCAGCTGACCAGGGCCGCGCGCAGGCGTTCCTCGCTCACCCACCAGAAATCGTGCTGAACGCCATCAACCAGTGTGACCGGGATCATCTCCGAGTACCGCGCGAGGTCGTCGGCCGACACGGAGACGTCCCGCTCCTCCCAGGCGACGCCCAGGTCGGCGGCCACTCGCGCGACGATCGCGCGGGCGTCCGCACACAGGTGGCAGCCTGGACGCGTCAGCAGCGTGACGCGGGGCCGGGTCCCGGTCACCGGTACTCCAGCGGCCCGTCATCCCGCAGCGCCGACCTCCGGCCGTAGTCGCGCAGATAGTCTGGCCGCTCGAAGCCAGACGTGTCGTAGCCGGGTTCCGGATACAGCTCGGCAACCGAGGGAAACGGTGAGACCTTGGCCTGCTGCAGGCCGAGTTCGACGACGTTCGTCGCGAGCACGTAGGCGCGCCGGTCAAGATCAAACTGCTGGATGTGCGGCTGCGCCAGGTGCCGCTGGTACGCGGCGCGGGACCGGTATACCTGGTACAGGATGCGCTGCGTCGGAGCCGACGGAACCGCGTGCGCGATGAACACGAGCGTGTCCGGCTCGCGCCTGCGGACCTGCTCGACGACGCGCTCGGTGATCCGGTCGAACGCCTCGACCCGGCCGTCCATCACGGTGTAGATCGTGATCTGGCCGAATAGTTCCGCCCGCCGTCGGTCGGCGGGATCGTCGTCATAGTGGCGGCGGCGATCCGGCTGGCCGCGCCGGACCGGGTCGTCCTCGTGCCACCGGTCGGCGTCCTGCTCGTCGTCCCAGGCGCTCTGCTCCGGACCCGCCTGCCACTCGCCGCCCCGCGACACCACCCCGGACTCGTCCCAGCCCCGGTCACCGTCCGGCAGATCGCCGGGCAGGAAGTCACCGGTCTCAAAGTCCGCGTACCCGTCCGTGGCCCGGTTGTCCGCCTGGGCGCCACCGCGCGGGTCCCGGCCTGGCCGCTCCGGCCGGTACAACCCGCCGCCCCGGTACACGCCCTCGCCGAAGGAGTCGGGGTAGTGGGGATCGGAGTAACCGTCGTCCTGGCCACGATCGGGAACGCTGGCGTATCGATCCGCGCGCCCAGACCCGTCGGCGCGATCGTAGCGACCATGGCGATCGTAGCCATCGCCGCCGCGATAGCCGTCCGCCGGATCCCGACGTCGATCGCCATCGGCGCTTTCATCGTCGCCGCCGGTCTGACCGTGCAGGGCCGCCAGCGGAAGGGACGCGCTGCGCTCGCCCGCGAGCCAGCCCAGCACGGCTGCGAATGTGCAGATGACGGCGAAGACCGAGCCGAGCGGAATGTGGATCTTGACGTGGTGGCTGGCGAACTCAGCCAGCCCCGGATAGGCCAAACAGAGGGCGGCGAAACCACCCAGCAGCTGGCCCGCCACGGCGTCCTTCCAGCCGGGCCTGCTGGACCGGGCCAGCACCATGAGCATCGCGATGACGGCAACCAGAGCCGTCAGCGGGCCAATGGCGTACATGAGCACGTAGTTCGGCGGCGTCTCATAGAAGGTCGCGGGCGGCGGCCACGACTTGCTGAACCGGGCAGTGGTCAGCTGGTCCAGCGCCAGGATCACCAAAGCGACGATGCCGAGCGCGCCGATGTACAGCCGGGAGCAGAATCTGCCGAGCGCGCTCCTGGCGGACACTTCAACCAGAGCCGCCAGGAACGCCATGGGCGCGACCACCTGGGCGCCGAGCTCCATCGCGCGGAACGTCGTCCCGTCGAAGCCCTTCACGTATCCGATCAGCTGAGCAACGAGGCTGACCAGCAGCCCGAGCAGGCCGATGATCCAGGCGGCCAGATCGCCTCGGGGCGCGCGGAAGAACCGCGTGAGCAGCACGCCGCTGCCGACCGCGGCCAGGATTGCCCCGGTGATCGCCACGATGGAATGCACTGGCTCTATGGTGCCTGACGTCGGCGCGTGCTGTGGCCAAGCCGGGAGAGCCGGCCCCGAAGGCGTGGCGACCTGCCAGCAACGCGAAGATGCCGGATCCGTGGCGGTCGCGTGACGGTCAGATGACGGTGTCGCGCCACGCCTGGCTGAC